>CAZDAF010000464.1:0-2533 GCA_964503115.1 uncultured bacterium | reverse complement strand
GTGCGCAGCATCTGGCTTCGCCATGACTTGGAAACATTTAAGAAGCGGCTCAAAGCTCTGGAAGCCAAAGTCGCCCAGGACGGCGTGGTGCTCACTGAGGCCCAGCTTGCGGCGCTGGAGCGGGCCAATCAAGAGAAGGAGGCCCACGGAGAGATCGAGACCGAGCATCCCGGTTATCTGGGCGCTCAGGACACGTTTTACGTGGGCACGATCAAGGGTGTTGGGCGCATCTACCAACAGACTTTCATCGACACTTATTCCAAAATCGGCTTTGCCAAACTTTACGACCGAAAAAACGCCCTGACTGCCGCAGACCTGCTCAATGATCGAGTGGTCCCCTTCTTCGATGAATATGAAATACCGCTGCTTCGAATTCTCACCGACCGGGGCACGGAATATTGCGGCAAGATCGAGCACCATGAGTACCAGCTTTACCTGGCCGTGGAAAATATCGATCACACGAAGACGAGGGCCAAAAGACCACAAAGCAACGGCATTTGCGAGCGGTTCAACAAAACGGTGCTTAACGAATTCTACCGAATTGCGTTCCGGAGAAAATTGTATAACACTATCGACGAGTTGCAGAAGGATTTGGACGAATGGATTACCGATTACAACGAAGAGCGCACCCACAGTGGAAAATATTGCTTCGGAAAAACACCGATGCAAACGTTCAAAGATTCATTGCCGCTGGCAAAAGAGAAAATACTGAACTCGACCTTACAGACAACCCAAAATGCGGAGGCTCATGTGTCAGGTTAAATGGTGGCTAGTACAATTTAAGTCCAAGAGCGTTCTTGACCTTTTTCCTCAATTCGGCGGGTTCAAAAGGCTTGACCATGTATTCATTTCCCCCTTTAATTTTCCCGGTTTGCTCGGAAATGAAGCTTCCCCGAGCACTAAGGAACAGAACGAAAATGTCGCTGGTGTCCGGATCCCGTTTTAGTTCTTCGCAAACCTCGTAACCCGTTTTACCCGGCATCATTACATCCAGGATGATAATATCCGGTTTGAGCTCCCTGGCCTTGCTCAAAGCCTCGTCTCCGTTAACGGCTTCATGGATTTCAAAGCCCTCATCCTCCAAGCTTACCCACACCAACTCTCGAATGTTCTCCTCATCGTCCGCGATCAATATTTTTTTGGCCATAATGCTACCCCTTTTCCGATTTAAATTGCAGGATAAAATAAAAGGTGCTCCCCCGGCCCGGCTCGCTCTCTACCCCGACTTTGCCGCCATGGTGTTCGACGATCTCGCGAACCAGCGCAAGGCCCAGGCCGCTGCCTTCTTGTTTCTTTCGCACCAAATGCTCCACCTGCTGGAATTTATCAAACAAATTCGACTGTTTATCCCTGGGAATTCCGATTCCCGTATCCGATACCGATACCTTGATCTCAGGCTTTTCGTTTTCAGAAAGTTTCTCGACGCTTATCTTAACCAGTCCCTCTTCAGATGTGAACTTTATCGCATTGGACAAGAGGTTTGCGATCACTTGCGATAACCTGTCCGCGTCGCCCCGTACCATGACAGTGTCTTCCGGCAATTCTTTTTCCAAGGTGATGTTTTTGGGAAGCGCGGCGCCCTGAAAGGAATCTACGGACTGTCTTACAATGTCGAGAAGATCGAGGTCTTCAAAAATTAAATCCATTTTTCCGGCCTCGAACCGTTGCAAATCGAGCAGATCGCTTATTAGACGCGTAAGCCTGTCGCTTTCCGTTTTTATGATGTTGAGGTATCGCCTTTGACGATCCTCACCGAGCCGGCCTAGTTTTTCGAGCAAGATGGAGGCATAACCCCTGACGCTGGTCATAGGGGTGCGGAGGTCATGCGAAACCATGGAAAGGAAGTTGTCTTTCATTTCGTCCAATCGTTTTAGTTCGCGATAACTTGTCTCCAACTCTACCATCTTTTTCAGCTTTTCAATTTTGCGTGCGTTTTCGATTGAAACCGCGGTCTGTATCATCAGGGTCTGGAGAAGATCGATGTCCTCGCTTGAATACCATGCCCCGGACTTTTTCTCCCCAAGACCCAGTATGCCAATTAACCGTCGCTCGTAAATGATGGGGATAAGCAAAACGATTCTTAATTCACGCATAAAAGAAAGCATACTTTCCCGGCGCTCTGAAAACTCTTCAAATTCCTCAATGTCATTGATTTGTACGGACTTGCCGCGGGTTTCGAGGTGTAGAACAATCGGATGGTCAAAACTCAACCCGCGCTCGATTCCGGACTCCTCATAACCACTGACCATCACCACCTGAAACCCTTCCGGTTCCTCTCCTCTCTGTAAAATTACTCCCCGCTCTATCTTAATTGCTTCCAGTACCGTATCCAGGAGCTGCTGAAGAAGTTCTTCCAGATCAATAATACTCACCAGAATGCCACTCGCCTTACGGATAGTGTCCTGATACTCGTATTTTCCACGAAAGAATCTTCGTTCAACCCGGTCGCGGATCGGTCGGAAGATAACCACCGTCAGCAAAGTGGAGAACACCGCTGCCACCTGTGAAGGCCTGCCGGTGATCAGTTTTAGCA
>CAZDAF010000463.1:0-2544 GCA_964503115.1 uncultured bacterium | reverse complement strand
AATCTATTCCACGTATTTTAGTTGGACTCAAAGAAAATATAATAGACGAGAGGAAAATAACTTTATCCATGGCAAGGTATCTTTCAGAGAAATTGAATGCTCCATATTTAGAGGCTTCAATCTTAACTGGAGAGAATATCAAATTCATCTTCCATAAAATCGCAGAGCTTATTTATAAAAAAAAGTAATATTTTGATTAAAGACCAGGAAAGATAAGCCTGATTTAGCTACAATTCTATATTTCACTGATATATCACCGATTCCTTTAATCGCGCAAAACCCATTTCCTCCGCCTAACCAGCCTCAATTTTACGGATCTTTACAACTTCATCTATTTGATTAACACCAAGTAACACTTCAAGATTGTTAGCATCCTTAAATTTTGGATTTACCAGCCTCTCTCCATACGTATATTCCTCTCCTTCCGCTTTAACATCACTCATAATATATCTTGATAAATATTCCTCTACATATTCCATATCTACGGGAGCGGGAATTCCCTCCGGTGTGTCCGGAATCAAGGGTAAACTACCGGGATATTTAACTCTTATAACGGCAAAATCGAATTCCAATCTCTCTTGCCCTTCATAACTTCCTCTATCAATAAGATATTTCTTTGTTTTTCCTTCCTTTAAATTCTCGTCATCCAAAATTCCGAATAAACACTGATACCAGGCATCAGGGAGATCTCTTGCTTCTATGTATTTAAGTTCCATGACAATTAATTGGCTTTCTGAAAAATTTAGGTAATTAGTTTGTCTTGATAAATTGGATTTGTCAAACCCTCAAAAATACGGTTCCCCATAAGGATTTATGCGCGGTTTCGGACATTGGGAGATTTCCCGGAGTGTGACGCAGCGCCGGTTTGAAGGTATCGAACGTGCGCTATCCCTATACTTTCCGGCCGACAACCCCGGTCTTGCGGTTTATGCTCGACACTGATGGGGAATCATGCTAACCCTAACGTCGGCGGGAACCGAAAGTTACTCCTTAATGTTAATGCTTTAATTCGTTTAGGAGGAATTATTTATTCAGTCGGTATGGCAGTCCCGCCCTGGCGGGGAAAATCCTTATGTTGACTTGGAATCCAAGGGCCGGAAATCCGCCGCCATTTTCTTATATCAAACACCTTGATTTGCAGTTTTCGCTTTTTGGTCTACCGTACTTCTTATCGATAACGGCGAATTTTTAACCATTCGATAAAAAATGGAGGACAAACATGTTTGAATTGACGGAAGCACAATTGATGATCCAGAAAGCCGTGCGGGACTTCAGCGAGAAGGAACTCGCGCCGGCCATCGAGGATCTGGACACTATGACCATTCTGCCTTTCGACCTGATCCGAAGGATGATGAAAGCGCTGGGAATCGGGGACATGATCCGCGCGGCGCTGGAGGCGAAAGTCGATTCGCTTGAGAAGGAAAGCGAATCGGGTAAATCTTCACGTATGACTCTCGGCGGCGATGATCCGATGATCAGTTTCATCTTGATGAAAGAGCTTTCCCGGTTGGCACCGGGATTCGCGATGAGCTGGGGCGCGGGGATAGGGCTGTGCGGCAGCGCCATCGTCGCCAAGGGCAATGCCGAGCAGATAAGGAAATACGCCATACCCACCATGACGTACGAGAAGATCGGAGCATGGGGCCTGACCGAGCCGGGCGCCGGTTCCGACGCCTTCGGAAGCATGAAAACCGTTGCGGTACCCGATGGAGATCATTACATCCTCAACGGTTCGAAATCGTTTATCACCAACGCCCCATACGCCGATGTTTTCGTGATTTACGCAAAAATCGACCGTGGCCAACCGAAGAAACAGCAACCTGTGCACAACTTTATTCTCGAGCGTGGTATGGAGGGCTTTAGCACAGGGAAACCGTTTAAAAAAATGGGCATGAGAGACTCACCAACCGGCGAGATATTTATGGAAGACGTGCGCGTGCCAAAGGAAAATCTGCTCGGCGCCGAGAAGGACAATATCCGCGATGCAGCCAAAGAGAGCCTCGGTACCGAACGAAGCGCTCTGCCCGCAATGGCGCTCGGTATAATCGAAAAATGCTATGAACTGAGCGTCGAGTACGCCAAGGAAAGGATGCAGTTCGGAAAACCCATCGGGCGGTTCCAGGCAATCCAGCTCAGACTGGCCAACATGTACATCATGCAGGAAAACGTCCGGAATGCCGTCTACAGGCTGGCGTGGATGGCCAAAAACGGCAAGAAGGATTTCACTTTTGTGTGCGCCCAGAAAGCGTTCTCTTCGCGTGCGGCGACTCAAGTCGCTCTCGAAGCTATAGACATCCACGGCGGATACGGCTATATGCAGGAATACCAGGTCGAAAAACTGATGCGTGATGCGAAACTCCTTGAAATCGGCGCAGGAACGACCGACATCAACCTGATGCAGGCAGCCAGACTGGAACTGAATTACTGATCGTTTTTCGGGGGTCGGACTTCGATTGGTTGGCAATCGTCTGCAAAAACAATAATTTATACAAAGGGCGTATGGCCATGCGCTTCTTGTGGCAATTTTGAAACGGCATCCCCATA
>CAZDAF010000462.1:0-2554 GCA_964503115.1 uncultured bacterium | reverse complement strand
CGATATTATAATATCGAAGCGTTTGTCGCGTAACGTACGGGCCATATCGAAAAATCGGCTCAATCCCTGCTGCGCGCCGCGCTTGTCGTATACCACCACCTCGCTGAGTCCGGCGACGAGTTTATCGGGCCGGCCCAGAATCCGGGCGCCGGTGGGTGTGACGAGCGCGGTGACTTCCGCACATTCGGGCTTATCACTCAAAGCTCGAAAAAGGGGAGTGGTGAGCACCACGTCCCCAAGAAAAGCCGTTTGTATGACCAGTACCCTGGACAACTTAACCTATGCGCCTCCAGCCGGAGCGTCGAGGTTCGTCGCCTCGTCGATCAGCATCACCGGAATATCGTCCTCGATGCGGTACAAGAGCCTGCACTCCTCGCATATCAAACCCGATTCGTCGTCCTTAAGAAGCAATTCGCCCTTGCACTTAGGGCAAACCAACAGTTCCAATAATTCCTTGTCCACTGCCATTTTTTACATCCTCCGCAGGTTTTTTTACACACACCCCTCGGCGTTTTTCCCACCGGTTATTATCGTTCATGGAACGAATTTTTGCGAATGAAACTCGATGAGGTTAACCTTCGAATATTTCTTTGCGGGGCGCTCTTTCCTCGATCATCGCAGTATATGCTCGACGGCGATGTGGCGACCTTACCTCCGAACACGCCCGGGGTTGTGGCGATAGATTTTTCAATTTCCTGTTTTTTCATGCAAAACAGCAACCTGCCCCCATTAACTGTACCGTTCGTAAAGTTAGAATCCGTTACAGGCAATAGCATAACTTTTGACTTTATGTCAAGTTCTCTTTTGCCCGTACGGTTGAGAGTGCGGATGGGCAGGGCGTGCCCGCCACGGCGGATAAACTCTGCCTTTTCCCATTTAAGCATCCGCATTTTCCTAAAAACGATAAACCCGACATTCGTTCATTGCACACCGCCGCGAACTCTACAGGCGTCAAATATCCCAAGCTGGAATACGGTTGATTTTCTTTGTATTCACGCTGCCAAATTTCGATGACGACTTTGGCATGACTGATATCGTTGAACAATTCCACGTTGAGGCATTCGTCTCGGAATTTTCCATTGAAACTTTCGTCGTAAGGGTCTTGCCATGGTTTGTCCGGTTCGATGGAAGGATAAAAGTGCGTGAAGTCGTCCACTATGATAAATATTTTCAACTTTCGACCGTTTTCAGTGGCGTCGTGTACGAAGTCGTAAGTCCGAACGTGGCGCGAGTATTCGGCCCGACACGGAACTTCTCCGATGTCTTTCCGGCGCTTTTTCGACCTCCGCCTGACTAACAACAAACCCTCTTGTTTCCAAGCTTGAAAAAACTCATTTGTGGTTGACGATTTTTCCCTCGCGGCGCTGCGGAGCGCTCAACACTTTTTTGATAAAAGCTCCTTCATCGCATCGATCTCAAGGTCGCGCTCCGCTACGATCCGTTTCAGACGAGTGCTCTCCTTCTCCAACTCGCGAAGTTGGCGAACGTCAGGAACGTTCATACCTTCAAGATGGGCGCATGGCCTTCTCGAAGAGTGCAGGGAGCGCGGGCAATCTGACAGAGGGGAAAATGGCTCAATACAGGTTTAAAACCTTCATCCAAAAAAACTTTCAAGCGGTTTGCCGACATGCCCCGGCAAATTCAAATTTCCGGGCCGAACGGCAAACCGCTGAAAATCGTGTGTACCACACACAAATGGCGCTTAATACCGATGTTAACCGGTTTTAATGCGCAGTTATTTGACTTTTTCCCACAGTGTGGCGTTACCGTTACCGAAGCCCCCACATAAGGTGGCCACGCCGTATTTTGCGTCTTTCATGTCGGTTTTCATGATATTATTGAGTGTGACCACGATCCGAGCGCCGGACTCTCCCAGCGGATGGCCCAAAGCCAGCGCGCCGCCCCAGATGTTGACCTTATCGAACGGCGCGTTTTCCGCAACGCCCAATTCGCGTAAACACGCCAGGGACTGGCTGGCAAACGCCTCGTTGATCTCGAAGACGCCGATGTCGTCAACGGTCATACCGACACGGTCTAAAAGTTTTCGAGTGGCGTTAAGAGGTCCCATGCCCATGATGGTGGGATCGACGCCGGCCATTACGCCGGTATGATATTTGAGGTGGTAGTCGTAGCCCAGTTCGTCCGCCTTATCGCGGCTCATTAACAGCAGGGCGCAGGCGCCGGCAGTTAACGGCGAACTGGTTGCCGCCGTCACGACGCCGTCGGGTTTGAAGGCGGGGTTCATGGTCGCCATTTTTTCCTTCGATACGGTGTCTCGAATCCACTGGTCGTGCTCGACGAGGAAAGGCGTGCCGTCAACTTCTTCGCCCTCGACAGGTACGATCTCGTTCTTGAACTTGCCGGCGTCCCTCGCTTCACTCGCCTTTTTATTGGACCAATAAGCCATGTTTTCCTGGTCTTCGCGACTTACGTTGTACATGGCGGCGACTTTCTCAGCGGTCATTCCCATCGGCAGCTCGAAGACGTTGTACCGATCGCCGAGTCTCGGGGGCATATCCATATCGTAAGCCATCGGCACGTTCTGCATATCCTC
>CAZDAF010000461.1:0-2567 GCA_964503115.1 uncultured bacterium | reverse complement strand
GAAGGATACGGTCTGTCTGAAACCGCCCCTATTTTAACCTGTAACAGACCCGATGATTATCGTTTCGGAACCGTGGGGAAACCGGTCGATAGCGTCGAAATCAAGCTAAGCGAGTCTGACAATGAGATAATTGCAAAAGGCCCGAATATCATGAAGGGTTATTATAACATGCCGGAAGAAACCAAGGCCGTGCTGGAAGAAGACGGCTGGTTCCACACCGGCGACGTAGGGGAATGGACCGAAGACGGTTTCTTGAGAATCACCGATCGGCTCAAGGATCTGATCAAAACCTCCGGCGGGAAGTACGTTGCGCCGCAACACGTTGAAGGACAACTGATTCAGAACAAATACATCGAGCAGGTTAACGTCATCGGCGACCGTCGCAAGTATTGCACCGCGCTGGTCGTTCCAAGTTTCGATCAGCTCGAAGAATGGGCCCAGGGGCAGGGAATAAAGTACACCGACCACAAGGATCTCATATCAAAGCCCGAGGTGGTCAAGCTCATCGAAAAGGCAGTGGCGGACGTGAACAAAGACCTCCCAAGCTACGAAACCATCAAGCAAATCAGGTTGTTGCCCGAGGAGTTCACCCAGGAAAACGACATGCTCACTCCCACAATGAAGATACGGCGCAAAATAGTAAATAAGGTTTATTCCGACCTGATAGATTCGATGTACCCTAAGGAGTAAGACACCGACGGTTTTTTTATAAGGAATGGCCCGCCGTCACCGGTGGGCCTTTTCTAATGAGGAGGAGCAATGGCCGACGTCACTATCGATGGAATTCGTGTTGTTCTGGAGGGCGAAATAACAAGCGGCGGCCCGGTGATATTCGCCGTTCACGGTTCCGGGGGCGGCGCGTGGTTGTGGCGAAGGATGCGTAACGCGCTCGCCGAGCGGGCGTCGATCATCGCCGTTGACTTGCCGGGGCACGGAGCTACGGGATTTAAAGGCTTGACCTCCATCGAGGATTATCGCGAAACAGTAAGAACCGTCGCCGGCGAGTTGGGACTCGAACGCCCTTTCGCCATGGGGCATTCGATGGGCGGGGCGGTTATTCTGGACTGGGCGATTAACTACCCGGAAGAACTTGCGGGACTGGTGCTTGTGGCCACGGGCGCTCGCCTGAGAGTCAAGCAGGGGATATTTCAGTCGATAAAAGAGAATTACGATGGATACCTCGCAGGACTGGAAAAAGCGGCCTTCGGCGAGGACGTGCCGAACGACGTACTCGAGGAGACCCGAAAACACTCGAAACTCGCCTCCTCCGAGACGACGTACAACGACTTCGTGGCGTGCGATAACTTCGATATTATGGAGGAAATCGAGAGGATAAATCTTCCGGCCCTGGTTCTCTGCGGCGATTCAGACCTGCTGACGCCGCTCAAATACAGTGAATATTCCGCACGCAAAATGCCCGACGCCCAGTTAAAAACCTTCCCCGGCGCGGGCCATATGTTACCCGTCGAGCGCCCTGCCCAAGCCGCCGACGCTATAATGGATTGGTTAGGAACTATCGAATAATTAGTTTTCAGTCCAGACGGATGAAGACATGCGAAGTTCTCAGTGCGAAGTATGGGAAAAACAACTTCGCACTCAGCACTGAGAACCCCAGACGGGTCACCGCTCCGCTCCGATTCGCACCTCGCACTTTCGGTGAACATCACGCTTGTCAACGCGCCATGAAAAACCATATGAAATCCGAACAGCTTGCATTATTGGTGGTACAATTGTATATTTCCTAAGTGTATATACCGGTTAAACAATTAACTTCTCAAGGGAATACTGACATGGGAGTGTGGTAAAATGGAAGAAAAGCAGGTTAAAGGAACCATGCTGCTCGATTATGTGCGCATGATCCGTGGAAATAAAGATAAAGATTGGGACAAGTATCTTCAACCGGAAGACTGGGAAATAATTAATGGAAGAATTTTATCTTCCATGTGGTATCCTTATGAAAATTTTCAAAGGATCGGCCTTGCGGTTTTCCATGAAATTAGCGGGGGAAATTTAGAAACAGTACGGATTTACGGTAAGCTGTATTGGAAAAATCTTTTAGCAAGTGTTTACAAGGCGGTTTTAGGGGATCGTAATCCCTTTATGTGTCTGGACCGATTTGCAATTCTCCGCGGTCAATTTTTCAGCTTCGCCACCCATGAAATTAAAAAAATTGGAGAAAAACACGCTCATGCAGTTATCACCGTCGGTGAAGTCGATCCCGGTCTTGAACCATACTGCGCCCAACTTGCAGGCGGTTTCGACGCCATAATGGAACACGCCGACGCGGAAAATCCGAAAATTGAAACAATAGAAAAAGAGTGGAAAGGGGCTCTGGCCACTGTATTTGATATCGTATGGGAATAGTCTCGTACCATTCAGTTCCAATCCTTCTTGATAAACGTTTATGATTTCCCTCTCGATTTTGTATAAGTATGCAAGCCGCTTACTAAAAAACCGAAACTTCACCATTTTTAATGTGTTATATTACACGGTTTAATCAACCGGTAAACAAGAACCCTGATTCCCGGTTAATGTAAGTGAAAAAGCACCAACTGGGTGTAATACTT
>CAZDAF010000460.1:0-2586 GCA_964503115.1 uncultured bacterium | reverse complement strand
GGGCGTGGGCGACCTGCTCGCGCGTGGCGCCACGGATCTCGATCGCCGTTGACGAGGCGGGGTAGCCGTCCGCCGTCATAGTCTCGCACCCGACGACGCACGACAGCAATCCGGTCAGCAGAATCATCCGCGCCGATCCGCGCATGGGGGTCCCCGAACTCCCTTGAGAGGTGGGCATGATCAGCTAACGCGCTTCTCTGACGCAAGTCACTTGAAGCCGACCCAGCGGACATCCGCTGCGCCCGCCCGATGAAATGTGGCTTCCCGGGGTTGCGGGGTCTGGTTTGCGGTGGCGCAAGCGCCAATTAAAAACATTGACCCCACCAGCCAGAAAATTGCCATAACCGGTACCCGTTGTTGTTTTCTATGCGATATTTTCATGTCTCACTCTCTAACGCCGAAGGCGTTATTTATACACCCGCGCCGGGCTTATCCGCCGACCGGAATGCTCCAGCGAAACGCTACTTTTACTTCTTTTTAATACGAATTGCTGTGCCTTTTACCGTCGTTTTAAATATGGTAACCGGGCCAAGCATAATCTGCAAGAGGTCAACCGTCGCACTCATAACTGCATCGCCGCCACTTTTCTTCAAAGCATTTCTCATGGCGAGGTTAGGGCCTCCCAGCGAAACGGGGATACCCATTACAAGCGCTCCCCACGCGTATCCCGAAACCGGACCAATTTCTTCATAGGTCTCGTCGCAGAGAATGGGCTTGGTAGTACCCGTGATGCCGCCTGGTGTAATCATGCAAGCACTCAACAACATAAATGCCATTACAGCAACAAGTGCCACAATCTTCTTTTTCATAACTCTCCTCCTTTTTTGTTTTTATGGGTTTTTACCGACACCTGCCCTTTAACCCATCCCATCCTTTAACGTTTAACGAGTGTTTATTACCACATTCTCCTCCCTTTGTCAACAGTATCAGAAAAAAGGGTTTGCAACACTCCATGCCACTGTTACAAGCTCTTAGAGGTCAAAGTGGATCCGATAAAAGGCGCGACTAGCCGGTCTTTTATTCTCCTTCCTTCAAAACCGCCTTGGCCGCCGCTATGAGAGCATCGGGTTCAATACACACCTTATAGTCGGAATTGAAGCGCACGAAATCCATAACGTCGTCCACTCCGACGATGCAGACCGTCGATACCGGCGGTTGGTGATGTTTTTCACCGGAAGTCTTTTCTGGTGAACCATCAACTTTGTTTTGTCGGTTCACTAGACGCCGGTGGAAAAACATGCTAATCCTAGGATGAGAGAAGCCGGAAGTATCCCTGAATATTTTAACCCAAAAGTCCCATTTTGGCTGAAGAAGTACAATAAGGAAGTGTGATGTTAAAATTTATAAGGCAAGGATTTACAACCGGTTTTTTTGCCTTATTATCGAGCGCTTTGATTGATACAGAGGAGCCGTTTCCAATCAGGCTTATCGATCCTGACTCCGATCTGTCCCGGTCCCGGCAAGGAAATAACCTGGATATCTCATTGCCTTTGGAATTGCCCAGTAGCCCTGAGCATGTCCCGGTCTTCTCCGAGCTGCCGCTGAGTAAGTAGCGGGAAGGAATTGCTATTTTGAAAAAATGCCGTAAAAGCTTCGCATTGGGGTTATTTTTGGCGATTTCCATAATAACCGGCGCTTTCGCCGATTGTCCCGGCGATGAGTTGAAAGTGATGATCAAAGGAAATAAGAAGACTAAAGAAAGCACCATCCGAAGGCTTGCTGACATCAGGGGCGAATGTGTTCCTGAAGAGGGTATCGACGCAGTCTCCATAAAACAAAAGTTGCTTAACAGCCACCTGTTCAGCAAAGTGGAAGTTCATATCGAAAAGGAACCGGGAATCGTCACGGTGTACATAACAGTTAAGGATAAGTGGTCGATCATTCCAATTCCGGTCCTTTATACCAGTGAAGAACAAAGCGGTGGCGGGTTATTGATTCTGGAATCGAACTTGCTTGGCCGGAAAAAACTTATAGTGGCCGGCGGCGGCGCCGGCAATGTCGGATACGCCATAGAAGGGTTATATCTCGATGATGCCGTCATGGGCAGTAAATGGATTCTCGTTTTGCGCCAATTGTATGTGGATAGGGAGTTATATCAGTATGACGAAGACGATGAGGAAATATACGCCTACGCGGAAAAATTCTCTCTCCTTTTCGGAATATTGGGATACCGCGTCACCGACTGGCTTGCGCCTGGAATCGGCTTTATTTACAGGTACCGCGATTTCGACGCAGTGGATGAATACACGGCGCCCCAGGATGAAAGATGCACCAACGGCGCCATGTTAAATCTTCGAATTGATAAAACTGATTTTACTGATTATTACGACAAGGGACTCATGGGCACAATAGTTCTCCAACATTCACTTAAAATGCTCGGCGCCCGCACGATATACGGACATTTGGAGGCAACATTCGACTTTACGTATCCGATTTGGAAAGTGCTGACAAGAACTTTCATCGAGGGGGGATGGTCAATAAGTGAAGACGCAAGACTATCAAACTATTATCGGCTTGGCGGATCGGTTGGCAGACGAGGGTTACCTACCGACGGTCTATGGGTTAGAGATTACATATCGGTCAGCG
>CAZDAF010000459.1:0-2594 GCA_964503115.1 uncultured bacterium | reverse complement strand
AACCATAGTTATTTACGCGCTTTCCATTTTGTTGTTCTTGATGACATTCGAGTTGCTTATACGGAGTAAGGCGCTTCCTTCATACTGGTATGAAATGGCGGAAAATGTCGCAAAAGTCGAAACGCTCGATGCATTGTTCGTGGGCAGCTCACGCGTTGCCGCCGCTATTGACGTTTCAATATTTCAGGAGAAACTTTCAGATAAAACGGGAAAACGGATCAACGTACTGAATCTGGGTATAGGGTATTCCACACCGATGGAGCATTTTCTGGGGCTGCGTAACCTCTGGGAAAAATATCCCGGCAATCTTAATAACTGCATCGTCTTAATAGAAGTGCTCATGGGGTTACCCACGCACAATACCTCCTGGGTAAATAAGTGCTACCCGGAATTGATTGTACCGCTTTTAGAAATAAGTGACCTTCCGGCACTGATGAAATCGGAACTCGAATTTGAAATAAAGGCGCGACTGCTTTCCGATTTTCTTTTCAGAAAATCCGATTTCTGGATTAGACGTAAGTTTCTGAGAGAGTGGACCATCAATCGAGGGAAGGAGGTTGTTTTAAAGTTTTTTTCCATGTTAGGTGTCGAATCCGCTCGCAAAATAAAAGCGGACATTTCCGAAAAGGGCGGCATACGCGTCGATGATGATTTTATGAAGACGGCGCGTAAGCGCGCGATCGACTTCAGTGAAAAAAACATGAAAAATCAAAGCCCAATCCGCAATTGGGACGCCATTCCCATTGGACTCATTGTGAAATTCGTACAATCGAGAGGGGGGCAGGTTGTCTTTTATCACATCCCAATTAGTTCGACATTTGCAGCGATTTACGAAACCGAAACGCGACGAGGCGATATAAAATTCTTTAATTTGTAGGCCAAAAAGTGGGGGACGCCTGTTATCGAGCCGGAGTTTGTTTTTTCGGATGAAGATTTTCCCGACCTGTGGCATCTGCGCATGTCTCGGTCCGGAGAGTTCACCGAATCCCTGGTAAATGCATGCCTGAAAGTTAGATTGTTTGTGGGGAAATAGTGTGTTAAAATGATTGGTCGAAAACAGTCGGCTCATCAAGTGGCATGAAATGTGGCCACACCAAAACTGGCTCGATAAATAGAAATAGCGAACTGTTCTCTCGGCACGGTCAGTACATTGACTTACTTATCTCTTCACAAAAAAAATCAATTAAGGAATTAAGTATGATGTTCCCGGAATTGCCGGCAAAGTACCAAACCAAGAGTATTTATTAGTTCAGAAAGGGTTATCATGAGTCAACCTCAATCTTCAAAAGCTCTAAAAAGGATTCGCAGGTTCTTTGCCAAGGATGACGAACTTGTTCCCCTTCAATATCTCCAGGAGTTATACGATTGGGTTAACAGATCTGAAGATAAGGAGCAAGATCCAAAGGATAAGGAACTGGAACTGAAGAGAATGCGCCGTTGGATCCCTTTAGGCAAGTTCATTGCGAGAATATTCCTCAAGCCGCTCCTTCGTTTCGATAACCTGTTAAGCACCAAGCAGCGGGCCGGTATCGAGCTGCTTGTAGGCCAATCCTCGGACGCGGACCTTTTGTGGATGACGTCGGACAGTAATCTTCTGAAGCGGTACGTAGCAAGTGCGTTGGAAAACGCAGACAGTCGAGAGCGGCCCCTGGTATGGCTGGCATGGTGCGTGTCCCCTGACCTCATTTATGCTTTCGACGCCCAGCCTTTCTGCACCGAGGCTCTGTCCGTGTTCGGCCAGTTTTTGGGAGACCGCGCCGAGCAGGTGATTGATCTCGCGGAGCAGGCCGGGGTGGCGCCGGAGCACTGCTCGGCCACCAAAACCGCGCTTGGAGGATGTCTTACCGACCAGCTGCCCCGCCCGACTTGCGTGGTTACCTCATCACACCCCTGCGATAGTATGTTGTCTTCCTACCAGTCGATCGAGTACATGATCGGTGCGCCAACCTTTATGCTGGACACACCAAACTGGGAAGATAAGCGCTCCATGGACTATTACGCGGAGGAGATCCGGCGCCTGATTGCGTTTCTGGAAGAGCACCTCGATCGAAAGCTCGACTATGACCGGCTCCGGGAAGTGCTGACCGAAGTCAACGAGACCAATGAGTTACTTATGGAAATAAAAGAAATGTACAGAGCCGTGCCCTGCCCGGCTACAAACCTCTCGGGCGTCGCTCACTGGTTTTATCGGGTGCTCGGGCTCGGGACCCCGGAGGTGACGGAAATGGCGAGAAGGCTGCACAGGATCACCAAGGAACGGCTCGATGCGGGACGGGGCGTGATAAAAAAAGAGAAAATCCGGGTGATCTGGTTCGACGTGCCCATCGTTTTCTATCCGATCCAGATATGGATGGAGGAGACTTTCGGCGCGGTGACGATTGTCGACCTGCTGACTTATGTCAATACCCCGCAAATTGACACCTCCACCCCCGAGACCATGATCCGAGGCCTGGCCGAAACCTATATAAACCTGAACATGGCCGGCCAGTTCCATGGGCCGATCGACTATTTCCACAACGACCTCGCACGCATCTGCGAGGAGTATAACGGTGACTGCTTTATCTTCGCCGGCCACGCCGGATGCAAGCACACTT
>CAZDAF010000458.1:0-2594 GCA_964503115.1 uncultured bacterium | reverse complement strand
TGTTTCATCGCTTAATTTGATTGCGTTTTTCATTTTTCGCCCTCCTCTCTAGTTAAAACCATTTCAGGGCATCTTTCAGTTTGCTTTCACCTAATTTCCCAAAATCGCCTTTAAATCCTCCTCGACGGTAAAGACGTTTATATCTTTATCCGTAACGCCAAGCTTCCCGGCCCGATGCGCGTAAAATGAAATTCCTTTGGTTGCGTACAACAACAGATCCTGAAGTGCCGCCACCTCCGGTTCCTTGCCGCATACGCCCTTTACTGTGCAGCCGCTTCCTTTCGCCGTTTGTTCACACTGATAACAAAACATGTTTTTTTCCTTCCGTGTTGTGGTCTATCCGCTTGAGAAGAAGTGCCTGAACCTCCAAAAGTTGCCGTGAAAAAATCCCTTCCTTTATTTAAGCCGGCTTAAACGACGGTTTTTGATCAAGGAAAAGGTGCCGGGCCCTGTTGGCGCCGCTTTTGGTTTTGAAAATTCCATCAATAAATTTCCTGATGTGATCCTCGTCGTATGTTGCAACCTCTTCCGAAAAGTTCGCAATGTTGTCGGCATCCCACAGGATTTTGAATTCGATTGAGGCTTCATCTTCGCCACTGTGGTGGCACCCGATAATATGGCAAACGAGATCGATGGTGTTCTGGTCGAGATCGATTTCTTTCATTATCCGCTCGGCGATAAGCGGCCCCTCGATTTCCTGGTATTTACCGGCGCACGAGCCGTGTTTGCGCTCCGCTTCGTGGATGCCGATGTCGTGCAGCAGCGCCGCAGCGATGACCACGCGCGGGTTGGCTTGTTCCTCGCGCAACAGCGCCTGTGCATGCTCGAACACTAAAAGCGCGTGAGTGATGCGCTTTTGATCGTCACCGAATTCCTTTTTCATGGCTTCGATCAGCTTATCCGCCAGTGATATCTCGTCACTGTCTTCGATTTGCACCTCCTTGGGATCGAACCCGAGGCACTCTTTTGCGTGTTCGCACCATTGAGCGCACCCCATCGCGAGCTTGACGTTTTTAACTCGCGCCCCGCATTTAGAGCACCGGCGCCAACCTTCATCTTTGAAGAACTCGATCACATTGCCGCATTTGCCGCACTCGATCTCGTAGATGTCCTCCGGCTTCCAGAAGCGCGTATCCTGACCCGGGCATATAGTTTTGCTCATTTTGTCTTCACCCCTTTCAACAGCAGGCCGCGCACCCAACAGTTTCCTCTCTCAGTATTTTTCCGGTCCTGCCGATCAGTATTGTATTGAGCGGCATATCTGCTCCCGCCTGCTCGATGGCTTTCTCCGCCGCGAACACAAACCCGCGACAGCACGGCACCTCCATGTGCAACACAGTTAGTGATTTCGGTTGCGCGTCTTTCAGAATCTCGGCAAGTTTCGTGATGTGAGCTTCGAGATTGTCTAATTTGGGACAACCCATGGCGACAACTCGTCCCTGGAGAATGTCACGATGCAGGTTCGGGTAGGCGGCGGCAGTGCAATCGGCCATCAGCACGAGGTCCGAGTTCTTCAGGAAGGAGGATTGGGGACTTAGCAATTGCAGCTTAATCGGCCAATGGCCCAGTTGTGATGAAATCCCAACGGATGTATCTTCGGCCGTCTCGGATTCCACCGGTTTGAGCGTCATTGTCGCTGAAGACGGGCAGCCGCAGGGCATTGTATTTTCAACAGCGGCGGCCTTTGAAGCATCGTGCCGCTCGAGTAATTCCTCGACCTTCGCCTCGTCGAACTCATCCGCTTCGCGCTCGATGATCGTTAATGCTCCTTGAGGGCATTCTCCTATGCAGGTGCCCAGTCCGTCGCAATAGACGTCTCCGACCAACTTCGCCTTGCCGTCTACCAACTCGAGCGCTCCCTCGGCGCATGCCAGGATGCATTGGCCGCATCCGTCGCATTTCTCTTCGTCAATCTCGATGATTTTTCTGTTAGCCATCTTTCTTACCTCCAAAAATATCAATCAGTTCCGTTAAGTTCGTCCCGGAAAGGTGGTTTTTTACTTGCTTGTTTATGCTATCCAACAAACCGCCCATAATACATTTTTTCCCGTCACAGATTTGAATTGCCAAGAGGCAGTTGGAATCTGTCAGTTGTCCCTCAATCACTTCGAAAATTTCCAGCAGCATGACCTCGTCACTCGGTTTTTCCAGTGCAAAACCGCCCTTCGGCCCACGGATGGATTTTACGAGTCCCGCTCTATGGAGGCGTTGCAGCACTTTGGACAGGTGGTTTTCCGAAACTTTGATAACACCGGCAATTTCACCGGTGGAAACCAATCGATCCGTATTCGCCGCCAGATACACCATTGCGTGCAGGGCCAATGTCGCCGCGTCTGATATTTTCAAAATACTGGACATCAACTTCTCCTTATTTGGTATTTAGGTACTATTATACCTATATATTCGAGATTGTCAACCCCCCTCGCCCGAAAAATCCATTTAACCGGGTACCTCACCTTGTGACGCCGAAGGCGTTACCAGGTAGGCACCGAAGGTGCAATATGGGTTTTCTTTTTCCTCAAAAGAAAAGTAGGAAAGGCGGCAGCCTCTGTTATGGAACTGCCGCCTCTTGTTTTAGCCGTGGCTTGAAGGTT
>CAZDAF010000457.1:0-2621 GCA_964503115.1 uncultured bacterium | reverse complement strand
ATTGAACAGGTTTTTCAAACAGGAAATCCCAATATCTATGAGGTTCTTGGGACCGGATCTGGCGGACCAAGCTCTGCATGGTATGAAACCCGTATTGTGCCCATCAAGCACGATACGGAGGTCGTCGCCGTGACATTTATTAGCAGGGACGTCACCGAGCGCAAACAGGCGGAGAAGGAACTGCGCAAACTCAACAAGTTTCAGGAAAACATCATTGACAACACAAGTGTATGGCTGAATGTTCGCGACAGGAACGGCAATGTCGTTATATGGAACAAGGCCGCTGAAAAAATCAGCGGCTACTCGCAGGAAGAAGTCGTAGGAAACAACAAAATATGGGAATGGCTCTACCCGGACGAAAAATATCGCGGCGAGATCGTCTCGAAAATCATAGCCATAATAAAAAGGGGCGAAACGGTCGATGGTTTCGAGGCGGTCATCCGGTGCAAAAACGGCCAAAACCGAATTCTCACTTGGGATCTCAAGAATTTGCAAGACGAAAAAGGCAAACAAACCGGTTCGATAATCATCGGCCGTGACATCACCGAGCACAAGCGGGCCGAGATGGCGCTGAAAGTGGCGGAACTGGAAAAAGCGATTATTGTAGGTGCGGTATCGGAACATCTGGTCTATCAGGACAAAAAGCATCGAATTTTATGGACAAATCGGGCCGCAGGAGAATCAGTCGGAGTACCTCCCGAGGATTTGGTTGGCCGCTATTGTTATGAGGTATGGCCTCAACGTAGCGAATCCTGTCCGGGCTGCCCGATAGAAAAAACTATTGAAAGCCGTCAATCGCAAGAGGCGGAGATGACCACTCCTGACGGCAGAGTTTGGCACATTCGCGGTTACCCGGTTTTTGACGCAAACAATGAGTTGACGGGGGCGGTCGAAGTCACGATGGATATAACTGAAAAGCGCAAAATTGAAGAAGAATTGTCAAAAGCCAAAAAACTCGAATCCATCGGTTTCCTCGCAGGCGGTATCGCACATGACTTCAATAATGTCCTCACAGCGATTTTAAGCAATATCACTCTCGCAAAGATGCAGATGGAATCCGGGGATAAGGTTATTGATAGATTGACCGAGGCGGAAAAAGCGACCTTGCGCGCGAAAAACCTGACACATCAATTACTCACCTTCTCCAAGGGCGGCGCGCCCATTAAGGAGCTCTCTTCCATCGCCGAGTTGCTGGAAGAAACGGTGGACTTCGCCCTGAGCGGTTCCAACGTAAGATGCGGATTCGACATACCGGGTAACCTTTGGGCTACGGAGATCGATACGGGGCAAATCAGCCAGGTTATAAACAATCTGGTAATCAATGCCAAGCAAGTCATGCCGGAAGGCGGCACGATAAATGTCACGGCCGAAAATGTGGCCGTCGATACCGAACAGGGGTTACCGCTAAAAGAAGGTAAATACATAAAGCTGTCATTCGTCGACCGCGGGGTCGGGATTCCGCCCGACCATCTCGAAAAGATTTTCGATCCATACTTCACTACCAAACAGGAAGGGAGCGGTCTGGGACTTACAACCACTTATTCCATCGTAAAAAAACATGACGGTCACATCGAGGTCGAGTCCGAATTGGGAGTTGGAACGACTTTTCATGTTTATTTGCAAGCTTCCGAGGCGAAAACCGAGCCCGGTAAAAAGGATGTTTGGGAGGAACATAAAGACGAGGGGAAAATACTTCTGATGGATGACGAGGAGATTATACGCATGAGCGCCGGCGAATTGCTTGAGAGCCTCGGTTATGAGGTCGAGTGCGCCGCCGACGGTGCTGAAGCAATCGAATTGTATAAAAAGGCTCTCGAGGCCGAGAAGCCGTTTGATGCGGTCATCATGGATCTTACCGTTCCAGGCGGCATCGGTGGAAAGAAATTAATAAAGAAACTTGTCGAAATCGATCCTCAAGTAAAAGCCGTCGTCTCCAGCGGCTATTCGAAGGACCCCATAATGTCCAACTTCGAGGAATGGGGGTTCCGTGGAGTATTGCACAAACCATACAAAATCGAAGAGTTGAGCGGAGTGATGCGAAAAGTAATCATGGAAAATATATAGATTCCCTTATAAAGTCCATGAGGCTTAAAGATCAAGGCGTGTATAAGCCCAAAAGCCGCAAAGACAATAATTATTAACCGAAGCTTATTTCCTTCCAGACCAATTCGTATACTTTTATTGGTTCGTCGGCGCCTTTGACTTCTACCTCCCCGAGGTCCACCGTGGGGTACCGCGTGCCGAGCCGCTGACGGGTGGTCTCACCTATAAGTATCTGATTCGGTCGGGCCATCGTTTGAATTCGCGACGCTATATTCACCGGAGTTCCAACGACGGTATATTCGAGCATGTTTTCGCTGCCTATGTGACCGGCGATTACCGCGCCGGTATTTATTCCGGTGCGCAGCTTGAACCATTTGTCGGCGTCGAGGCGCTTGAGCATAGTGTACAGGGACCTCAGCATGTCTGCGGCGCACATTACCGCCCGCTCGGGATCGTCACCGTGACTGAACGGGGCTCCCCACAAGGCCATGATAGCGTCGCCGATAAACTTGTTCACACTACCCGCATGACGAAAAACTACCGCCGTCATCTCATCATAGAAAGTGCTTAAAAGGTCC
>CAZDAF010000456.1:0-2631 GCA_964503115.1 uncultured bacterium | reverse complement strand
TAAGGGTAATCCAGGCCTTTCGACCAAGATCCTCTCCACATTCATCACACGTGGAATCCCTCGTGGAGATAAACACCTTCAGATCATCTTTATCGCGCATCAGTGAAAAGGACTCCCCGTTCGCCCTTACAGGGCTTAGCACACGACCCCGACGCTTCGCTTCAGGGTTATACATGAGAGAAACTAAAATGTATCTTTCTTCTTACTATACTGGACAGGATCAGGAGGTGCGACGTTATTAGTAGAATAGCCTATTGCCTTCCTTATAGCCAAGCGAAAGCATTGAAATGAATCCATTGCATACCAGGTCTGGGCCAGGGATTGACACGATTACTGTTGTTCTTTTGTCCTTCCCGCCTGCCCGCCATCGCTCTCGCTCAGGCGAGGCGGGCGGGGACGGAAGGACAAAAACCCAACGCCGCCAAGGGCGGCAAGGCTCCAGGGTCAAACCAGAGATGGATAATATGCCATTCAATAGAAAATGCACAGTAGCCAACCCGCCTATTGTCTCAACGAGATCATCCTTACATTTGGCCCAAATGGCCCATATACGTCCCGATTATACCTCTGTCTTGCGTGGGCGCATGTCCGGTATGTCCGATAAATGTCCCATTATCCCGAGAGCTTCTAATTCTGTCCTATGCGGTTACTGTAAAATCTAAATGGCTCATTTGGCCCTTATATGTCCCCATTGTTCCCGTTTTGTCCCTTTTCGAGGATGATAAAATTCATGTCCCCATTGTCCCCATTTTGTCCCTTTTCTTAGCGATGACGTAATGAACGCCCGGTCCACGGCTACCTACCTGATTTATGATCCCTTTATTCTTTAAATCGTTAAGATCTCTCGTGGCGGTCTTCTTAATGGAATTTGCTACCTGTTGATATTCTGTGTTTGATATTCTTCCATATGTCTTCAAGTAAACAACGGCCTTTTTTTGCCTGTCATTCAGATTGTATCCAGCCAACGCTTCTTCCGTCAGCCAATCACGCCAAATGGTCACAACCCACTGCCCTCCGCGTTGCTCGAAATCGGGCTCGGGAACGCCGGCCTCCTTGCAGCGTGCAATCATGTCGAGCGTGCCGGTTCCCGCCTTTTCGATATAGCGGACAAGGTACAGCGGCTCAGCGAGAAGAGGATTGCGTGGGATCGAAGCATGCGGGACCCGCAGGAGTTCCGGTGTGAGGGATGGAGGCAACTCGCCTGGGTTCCAAACCTCTAGCCGATCGGCAAAGAGCACGACCTGTACGCTGGCATTGCTCGCATAGTCTCGATGTGCCACGGCGTTGACGATGGCCTCGGTTACAGCCTCTTTGGGCAGTTCATATTCAGCCGGGGCTTGAACGGCCTGCTCACGGGTACCGATGCTCCGGTCGATCTTGGAGAGCACGAAATCAACAGACTGGTCTACAAGATCAAATACAGTGCCTTTGAAAATCTGATATGAGGGGATGGGTTTTCGAACTTCAGTCCCGTGGAAGTGCAGGCATTTCACTTCGGATGTCGGGAGAAAGCGCTGCGGTTCCCTGGCGAACAGAAGGATGGCCGCGTGTGTGGGCCGACCGCCATCAAGAAGATTGAGGTGGGCAAGTGCCTTTTCTCGGCTGGTTTCGGGCGGCAATGGATAATTCCGCTCACGCTTCGCGAATTTCAAAAACAACCTGATTTTATCCTGCGGCAGGTCCTTTATGGATGCTTTAGGACATGCGGAGGCATCGAAGGGGAGCGTTCTTAGATCGCCCGAGCGTTCCAAATGCTCCACCAGGGCCGCATAAACAGCTGTGGTCAGGGCAGGAACATCGGTGAATCGACGCCGAACGAGCTGGGAACCTGCCTTGTGAATCAATTTGAGCATTTTGGGGTGCCGCGCCGTATCGTCCGTTCCCTTGATGAAAATCAAACGCGGCTTGCCTTTGACGGATGCACGTTCGAACTCGCGCTCCGTGGGAGATATACCGTCCGAATCTTCCGCTCCATATTCGTTTCCGAAGAGGCCAACGTATATATCACACTGATCGACCTCCTCAAGATACACATCGTCCGCCTTGCGATCCCCGGCGGGGAGGTCCTCGAAAAGAAACACCTCGAAGTAGCGCCTCAGCAATGCGTCGCCTTCGATAAAGTCCTTTAAGCCGCGTCGCTCAGGCAAGAATTCCTTTTGGACACTACTCAGAAATATGGTTTTGTGTCCGGTCTTCGGCTTTTTCGCCATTAATCCCTCTTGCCGTACAGTTTTCTTATCTCTCCCGCGTAGCGGGATTTTTACCCCGTGAAATGTGCAACCTATTTCACTGGGGCGTCTTTCTCAGTTTCTTCCGGAAACTGGGAAAAAGAAAAGAAAATGCAAGAGACCCGGTAAATCCTGTCAGATAAGAAAAGAGCATTATAATTGAGTTCTTAGAAGCGTGAAGCTAAAGAGTTAACAGCCCTCCTTCCCTTCTTTCATTTTCGGGCCTATTCTGGTTTAAGAAGAACTTGCCCGCCAGACCTATGGCGGGCTTGCCCCACTCGGTTTGTGAAGAATGAAGATTTACACGCCTTATTTTTGGCGGGTTTACCCGCCTCGGGCGTGGTTTGTCCGCCGTCGCTTTGACGAGGAGGAGACTGGGCTAGAACTCAGGTTTGATCCCAAA
>CAZDAF010000455.1:0-2689 GCA_964503115.1 uncultured bacterium | reverse complement strand
TTTCGAAACAGTACAAGGAGGGCGGTAAGTTCATCCGTAGCATACTGTCGTGGTGGGGTCTGAGGAATCCGGGAGATATGGACATCAGACCGATATACGCCGTCGAAGCATTCAACGCGCCCGGCACCAAACTCCACCTTTTTCAACACGCCCCGGTGCTCATACTTGTTTTGGGCGATAAACGCGGCGTCGGGGATTTCAAGCTGGAATGCGGCATGGCGGCGCAAAACCTGGTGCTGGCCGCGCATTCCATGAACCTCGGTACATGCTATGTGGGCTTCATAAAAACGCTTAACATGAATCGGAAACTAAAAAAGAAATTGGGCATCAAATGGCCTTATGAGGTAGCGACGAGTGTATGCGTTGGATACCCGAAGGTACCACAGGACGGGCCGGTACCGCGTGAAAAGACCCCCGTCGAGTGGATCGGGCCGCGTTAATCGTAAGGCCCGCTTAAAATTGATTGGCCGTCGGAACAGAAATAGTTAATTTTTCGACAAACATGCAGGGGAAAGGATAGGACAATGAGACGTTCTTTTTATATTATGGCGTGCCTGGTTGCTATCGCGATGTTGCTGATGCAGGCCGTTGTTGCAGATGAGACCGGGTCGGCGACGACGCCGGAAAAAAAGGAACAGCCGAAAGGTAATCAGATAAGATGGAAATTCAAAAGCGGGCAAACCCTCACTTACGAGTATTCCGAAACTTTCCAGGGGACCATGACCGGAGAGGGCGATGCAATAGACACACAGGCCATCAATCAGAAGTTCGATATAAAAACCGGCGGAACTTTGGTTTTTGAACCCAACGACGACGGCAATGCAAATCTGACTATTTCGCTGGAATCGAGCGAAAACGAAGGTGGCCAGGGAGATTTTCTCCAGTCTTCTCCCGGCGGCGCTACGCCTAAACAGCTCGATGCGACCGTAACAATCAAGCCCGACGGCACGGTGTATACGGAAGAGGGGGAGAATAATGAGGTAATAACCTCCGTGCGGTCCATGCTGGATATGTTCTTTCAGATGCCTCCCGAGCCCGAGATCCGGCAGGGAGAATCGTGGGATAAGGAACTCGAATATCTTACCCAACGCGACGACTCGACCGAAGGGTCCGTAAGTACGACCTTTGTCGGTTGGGAAAAGCAGGGCGCATCGAGATATGCGAAGTTCGAGTATTCCTTGAATATCACTTCAAAAAAATCCCAAGGGCCTATGGAGATGAATATGGCGATGAAAGGGAAGGGTATCTGGCGATTCGATCCTTCGATTGGGAAATTGGTCGACTCGAACTTCAGCTACACCATCGAGGTGCTGTCGGTAATAGATGTCCCTCCGGGCGAGGGGCCCGACGGTCAAGGGATGCATATCGAAGTGTCGTTCAACGGCGAAGGGGTCGGCAGGTTGAATCAGAAGCGAGGAGATTAAACAAGAACCGCAGTTCGGGAGGAGCCCTGTCCGGTGCAATGTCGGGCATAGTAAAAATGAAGCGATTTATTTTTTTAAGCGTGAATTCAATTACACTCTTCGCTGTTTTTCTTATGGCGATGCATGGGTGCACCAGGGATAAACAGTCGTCATTGATAAAGTGGAATTTCGAAGCGGGGAAAAACATCAAATATAAGTATACAAGGGAAACTCGCATTGTAATAACCGGTGAGAGCGATTTTCCTTTAATCGAAGATATAGAGCGTGTGTCCGTGATAAAGGCGAAGGGTGATATTATATTCAAACCAAAGCATGACGGTACCGTTGATCTCACTCTTTCTCTGGGATCAAAAGCCGGAGCCGAGTCGTCACACCCGTTTTTGCCTCGAGGCTTTCTGGGGACATCTCCGAAATTAAAATATTTCACCGTGAATTATCTGTCCGACGGCACCGTTTTTAGCGATGCGGATAAAAGCGACGAGACCGGTTTTATGGCGCAATTCCTGCTTGACGAGTTTTTCCAACTGCCCCCGAATCCGAACGTCCAACCGGGGGATACGTGGGAAAAAAAGATCGTCATACCGAATGAGGAAGACGACCGCATTGAAGGAACGATTAACACGACATTCATCGGCTGGGAGGAATTCAACGGCGTGCGGTATGCAAAATTCAAGTCGGACATGAAAACAAGGGCGAATATATTCGAGAATAAGATGGAACTGACTTTAGATACAAATGGAGAAGGACATTGGGTATTTTCGCCTTCTTTCGGTTGTTTAATGAGTTCCGAAGTGAATTACACCTTCAATATCAAGGTTATCGCGGATATGAAGCTCGGTTCCCGCCCCATCTCTAAAAAAAGCGTTCGCGTCGAGCTGACGGCAAGCGGCGAAGAGAAAGCCGAACTCAGGCAACAATACTAATTTCAATTCACGATCGGATTGTTCCGCCGAACAGTTCTAATCCAAAAGACACCCGGACATCGGATCGGACACCGGTGATCATATGATGGACAAGCTGCGAAGGCTTGCCTGGCCCGTGGCGCCGCTGCTTATGTTATTATCCCGGATTTTGCGTTTGACATTCGAATAAAGATCATTTGCTTTCGTTATTTCGCTTTAATATCGAATACTTACAATGCACTTTTTCAACTGCAATGCAGTTAAAAACAACACTATTCAGTGCGACGGACAAGGGATTTAAATCCCTTGTCTGACTCGATATTTACCTTGTTTCTATCTCCAACTGCAAAATCTGGGATTATT
>CAZDAF010000454.1:0-2726 GCA_964503115.1 uncultured bacterium | reverse complement strand
GGTGTTAAGCGAACTATATTATTCAGCCCCTTCAGGGCATACATAAGAGGGGTGGAGGCGCTACTTCTTCACCCAGGGTGTTTACCCTGGGCTATTGTATTTAACCCCTTCGGGGTTAAAGCGGAATTTGACGATTATTGTCTTAACAAGAACCTGTAGTCCTCCGGACTACCCACCCATTCCACTATGTGAAATGGGTGGGCCACCCATCAGGTGGTCGGGCATTATTATCCAAATTTGACCTTCGATTGAAATTATTCTTCTATATTATATCTTACAGCTTAAAGGGAAGGAATTATCAAGGTAAATATCTCAAAAAAGATTTCCTTTTTGCCAAAGAAAACAAAAGATTGATGTTTTAGTGGCGAGGTTTAGAGATTACAAACGTTCCAACTGATGGGTGCCACTGACGCGGCTCTTAAGCACACAGGAGTGTTACTGTGCACCCGGTGTAACAATCATCAAACAATAGGAGAGTATTGAAAACATGAAACTAAAAATTTCATCAATGAAATCCCTTGCGCCGATTTTGTTTTTATTTGTCACGGTAATGATCACGTTTGCCGCAGGCGCGAGTTTCACAGGTGTATGGGACACGAACTTTGGTACTATGACACTGGAACAAAAGGGCGCCACCGTTACCGGTTCCTATACCCATGACGATGGACGGATCGAAGGCAACGTATCAGGTAACCGTCTCGATTTCAGATGGTTCGAGGAGCCGACTTACTCTCCGCCCAACGACGCTGGAGATGGATATTTCATCATTTCGGCTGATGGGAAAACCTTCGAGGGCAAATGGCGGTATGGTTATTCCGGCCCATGGAGTAGCGATGTATGGAAGGGTGAATTGATGACGATGCCCGCCGCATCGGATTCATCCTCTTCCTTACCATCGGGAGGCGAAGAACATCCTCCCGGTACACGCGGTGGTCCGATGGTTTTGGTGCCCGCAGGAGAGTTTATCATGGGCGATGACGATGAGGACTCCCACTTCAGTTCAAGGCCGTCCCGCAAAGTATATCTGGACAAGTTTTATATCGACAAATATGAGGTTACCAACGCCGAGTTCAACAAATGCGCCCGCTCGGGTCCATGTTGGAACAGCGACGTTTTTCGCTACAAGGGTTTTGGCGGTCCTACCCAGCCTGTCGTCGGCATAAGCTGGTACCAGGCTAAGGACTACTGCGAATGGGTGGGGAAGCGCCTCCCTACGGAAGCGGAGTGGGAAAAAGCGGCCCGAGGCACAGATGGCCGCTTATATTCGTGGGGTAACAAAATCTCTTGCGATATGGCCAATTACAAACGATGCGGCCACCTAAAAAGCAGACCGGTGGGATCGTACCCGATGGCGGTTAGCCCTTACGGCGCGCTCGATATGGCCGGTAACGTCGGAGAATGGACCTTTGACTGGAGCGATGACAGGTACCATTATAACACTCCCAACCGCAATCCGGTGGTCACAGTTTCCCCCGAACGGGTTCCAATGAACATGCGACGCGTTACGCGTGGAGGAGCCTGGATATCTGAATACGGTTATGTGTTGCGGGCATCCTACAGGAGCGACTGGCCGCCTATTTCCCGCATGAATTTCATTGGATTCAGGTGTGCGAAATGAGTCAGCTCGATCTTCATAAGCGCCGGAGGAGAATAACAATGAATTCTAAGATTATAATCGCCGCAATGTTTTTTCTGATCGTTTACGCAATCGCCGATTCCGCCGAAACAGGCAGGGAGATCAATCCACCCGGCACCAGAGGTAGCGTTATGGTCGCCGTGCCTGAGGGTGATTTCATGATGGGAATCAATCCCGAAACCGACGATAGCTACGATAACTGGAACGACGAGAAGCCTTACCGAAAAATCTACATTGATAAGTTTTATATCGACAAATATGAAGCTACGGTGGAAGATTATCGTCGATGTGTCAAAGCCGGGAAATGTAAAAAACTGCCGAATTATCGAGGCAAGGCCGGCAGGGCATGCAACTGGCAGCATAAAGACAGACTCAATCATCCGATAAATTGCATCGATTGGAACGACGCAAACACGTTTTGTGAATGGGCGGGCAAGCGGCTACCCACTGAAGCCGAATGGGAAAAAGCCGCCCGCGGTACCGATGGGCGTAAATTCCCATGGGGTAATCAAGACGTCTCCTGCGAATACGCGTCGTTTCATGAAAAGGATTCAATCAATTCCGCTGACTGGGGTTGTGGAACGGGGATAACTTCCCCGGTAGGCAGCAGGCCCAAAGGCGCAAGCCCCTATGGAGTTATGGATATGGCCGGTAACGCAAACGAATGGGTTTCCGGTTGGTATTTCGATGATTATTACCGCAAGGCGCCTCGTAAAAATCCGCCGGGCGCGGAGAGCGGATTATCACGCACGGCGAGGGGCGGCGCCTTCAACGACTATGCTTACGCCATCCGCGCGACATATCGGAACGCATATCCGGTGGCGGACCAGTATCGCGGAGTAAGGTGCGCGCTGACACCTTAATATACGTGAAAATATCGGAAGAGTGCATTACGCTCAAGAAATATTTATAAGTGGAAGGTATTATTTTGTTGTATATTTTATCGGAAACGCTTACTTCCACTTAGGCGCCGATTAACAGCTGCTCAATAGCAATCTCCCGTTTTGATTTCGTTTTAGAGCTTCTTGCAAAAATAAGGCAACCGAACATGCTTCATCTGAGACAAGGGATTTAAATCCCTTGTCTGTCG
>CAZDAF010000453.1:0-2728 GCA_964503115.1 uncultured bacterium | reverse complement strand
TCGGCATCGCCGTAAAATGTCTTACCTGCTTGCGGTGGACTGTAAGAATAAGCCAGAGTGGTGTAGCATACCAGAAAAACTACAACCCCCAAAATAGCCAAAAGTTTACCACCTTTTCTCATTCATTTCTCCTTTCTTCAAACTAAAACCTCTTACCTTCATAATTTTTGAATCCCCGTTCCTGGCGATTCTCGGTTTATTTTCGATTGGCAACCCTCCTTCCCGGTCAAAACTGTTGGTCTCTAAAAGAGCCATTTACTTAGTTATCTTGGACAACCAAACAAATTAGCTCAACCAAATTACTGGAACCTTATTCCCTAATTTACAGTCACATAATCACGTTATATTAGGTGCGCAAAACTCCCCTTGAGGTCGATTTCGGCCCTTTTATAACATGACTTCGCTCATAGAGCTAACTTTTTGATGCACCCTTTAACCAAATGCAACCCAGGAACGCACTTACTTTTTACCACAAACCAGGTGGTGTGTCAAGGGGTTGGGAAGAAAAATTTGAATTTTTTTTCAAAAGAGGTTACTATCGCAAATCATCCGAAAATGGTATAATTAAGTAAATCTTAAAAGAGCTTCTTGCAAAAAGAATGGTTTGCTTAACACCGGTATATCTAAAGTTGCGGCAGACAAGGGATTTAAATCCCTTGTCTCAGGTGAAGCATGCTCGGTTGCCTTGTTTTTGCAAGAAGCTCAAAACTATTTATTTTTGACGAGGGAAAATTTATGCCGAAAAAAGTTATAGGAATCGATGCCGGCGCATCCGCCAACAAGATAGTCGAGATATCGCAATCTTTCCGAAAAGCCACTATTATGGGAGCGTCCGGTTGGGATAACTCATCCGCCCCGGAATTAAACGATGATTTAATTTACACGGCGGAAGCTCCGTTTCCCCAGCAGGATGTCACCAGTCGTATCGTTCGATTCCCCTTTTCAGGGGCCAGGAAACTAGATCAAACAGCGCCTTTCGAGTTGGAAAGTTGGATTCCGTTCAGCAGCCAGGAGTTTATCACCGATTATCAGGTTATAGAGAGAGACAAGAATTCCTGCGTGGCGCTGGTAGCCGGCGCCAGAAAGGAAAGCGTTAGTAATTGTTTGGCCAAATTCGAAGATATGGGCGTTCACCCGAGAAGTTTGATCCCGGAGGGATTCGCCTATCGCAGTCTCGCGCGCCTGATGGGGGCGGGAGAAGGCGCCGCACTGGCCTTTCTTGACCTTGGTGAGACACGGAGCGTTTTAGCGGTCACCGTCGGTGACCGCGCGGTCGCATCCCGTTCGTTGCCCGGCGCCCTCAATCGTGCCGAAGGTGAGAAAGGAAAGATTTCCGACCGACTTATCGCCGAGGTCGGCAATACGTTAAGGCATCTTTCCGCCGAGGAGGGGATCGCGCCACAAACGTTGTACCTCTGCGGCGACCTGGCTCGAATCGAAGGAATCGACGCATTATTGGCCGAAAATCCGGGTATCGAGGTGAAAGTGTGGTCTCCTCCACCCGAAATCGAGGTCGAATTGGGCCCCGAGCATGCCCTGGCGCTGGCACTGGCGCTCGAACACTCACATCCAATCAAGGGCGTCAACTTCCGCAAGGGAGAGTTCACACTTCTTACTGAAACCGCCATCATCGGGGAAAAAATGATAATGCCGGGGTTTATTGCAGTAGCTTTTGTGCTGCTGCTGATTGTAAATTCACTCTTCCACAACCGAATACTTAAATCCGAAGCGGCCTATTGGGACGCCGAAATCGCCACCGTGGCGGCGGGAGTGCTGGCGGACGAGGAAGTTACAACCGCCAACGCACTGAAAATGCTGAACGAAGAACTGGATCGAACAAAAGAACTCGAAAAGGCTATCGGGCAAACGGACTATCTAAGCCCATTGCAGGCGATGACGGCAATAAGTGAACGCATACCCGACGAGCTCGATGTGGATATGGAAGAAATCATGCTTTCGGAACGAATGTTGACAATCGCTGGAATTATCACCGAATATTCACAGATGGACGATATAACGAAAGCTCTCGATGGTTTCGAGGCTTTCAAGCGGTTCGACGATCCGGACTTGCGCGAAAAAGTCGCCAAGTCGGGTGGCGTACGCTTTAGTCAACGGATTTTCCTGATGGAAGAAGAGGAGACTCCCTGAAAATGGATCCTCGAGAAAGAGAACGGCTGATAGTTACCGGCGGCATCGCCGCAGTAATCATACTTATTTTGGGTATTTTGGCGGGGCAAGTGCTCGGAAAAGAGAGCGAACTGGAAAGCCAAATCGCCGGCAAAAAACGTACACTCGGAAAAATACGGGATGTGGCCGATGAATACTCGAAAACAATCAATCGAACACGCAACCTGAAAGCTCGGCTCGGGGGAGACTCTCCCTTATTGTCCTACCTCGAAAACCTCAGTCGCAGGGCCGGTATACCCAACGCCGCTCTCAAGGTAATGCGCGCCGGGGAAAACGATTATTTCGATGAGTCCATTGTCGAGCTAAAGGCCAAAACACTGACATTGCGCCAGGTCACGACATTGCTTAAACTCATCGAAACCTCACAAAGGTATTTGCACATAAAATATTTTCACCTGAAAACCCCTTACGCCAATCCCGAACTGGTGGATATTACGCTAAGGGTATCCGCGTATTCGATTAAAAAGAAAAAAAAGGACACCGAAAAAAATGCCGGATGATTTAATAAACAATCAATCTCCTCAGACCGAACCACGGCTTT
>CAZDAF010000452.1:0-2728 GCA_964503115.1 uncultured bacterium | reverse complement strand
GTTTTTTGATGGATTCCTCTTTTGTGCTTTCCGATGTGGGTGTGGCCAGAACCATGTACCCCAGCGCTGCAAGCTTTTCCGAGGCGTCAATGGATGAGTTCTCGGAACGAGCCGCATGCTGATAAGAATCCCAAGATATCTTTCTTTCCAGGCTTTTCAGGAGATTGCCCATCCGGCGCACTTTGTCCGGCTGAATATCAGCCAAATCATACTTTTGGGCGAAATCGCTCTTTATATTATAAAGCTCCGGCCGGGGGGATTCGATGTACACGTATCCGTGTTCCGACAGGGCCACGAGATCGCTCCAGCCGTACTGGAAAAGCGGCAGCTCGGTTTCCATGTATGCCGGTCTGTCTTTATCCGGATTTTTCCCCTCGACGAGGCTTATAAGGCTTTCACCCTGCATCCACCCGGGCACGGCGAATCCAAGCATGTCCAGAATGGTCGGAGCCACATCCACCGTACGCACCTGCGCAGCAATCCTCATCCCTTTTGGAAGCATTGCCGGGCAGGAGATTATCAACGGCACGTGAATTGAAGAATTGTACACAAACACTCCATGGGACATCTCGCCGTGCTCACCCAACGATTCGCCATGATCCGCCACAAGCACCACCAGCAATGGCAGGTTGCCGCTTGCCTTTCGGACTCCTTCGAGGAGACGCTTCAGTTGCGTATCCACAAAGGCGATCTCACCATCGTATTTACTTGTCGCGTATTCCTTGTCGAAAGGGGGCGGGGGGCGATAAACGGCATGAGGGTCATAATAGTGAACCCACATGAAAAACGGCTCGCTCTTCTTCCGGTCGACAAGCCACGCCAGTGCATGATCCGTCACTTTGTCCGCAGGTCGCTCCGGGAAAAGAACACTTTTCTCGATCCCCTCTTTAGTCATGCCCGAGTCGTCGTACATTTCAAATCCCTGATTCAATTTGAAATTCCGGTCAAGAACGTATGCTCCGATAACCGCACTGGTTCGGTAGCCCTTGTCTCGCAGTATTTCCGCAAGGGTGGTGATTTTTTCGGGTACCTGGAATCTGCTGTTATCGCGTACCCCATGGGATGGGGGATAAAGACCCGTCATTATAGTAGTATGCGAGGGGAGAGTAAGGGGCACGGCGGTCATCACACGCTCGAACAATATTCCTTCGTCGGCTAATCCATCGATGACCGGTGTTTGGATGTAAGGATACCCGTAAGCGCCCAGACGGTCGGCGCGAAGTGTATCGATGGTAATTAAAAGCACATTGGCTTTTTCTCGCCTCACCTTGGGTCTACAGCCCACAGTCGCAACCAAGGTCAAAACCAAGACAAGCAAAAACCACCCCAATTTACAGGGATTGTGTTGAATAATTTTATGAATTAAATCTGGTCGATGTTGTAACACGATAGTTATTTGCACTCCTCATTCAATATTCGTATAAAATCCTCGTTCTGCTTCATAACGGGATCCAGGGAAAGGGCTTTTTTAAGATAAATGCACCCTTTTTTCCGCTTCTTTTTATCCTTCCGGTTCTGAATGAGCACTTTCCCGAGATTCACGTAAGCATCGACGTAATAGGGATCATTTTCGATTGCTTTGAGAAAATATTCCGCCGCCTCACTCAGCCTTTGTTCTTGCACGGCTATTGTTCCCATGGCGTTATAAGCGCGTTCATAGTCCGGCTTGATTTCTACTGCCCTTTGAAACATTTCCATGGCCGCAACTCGCTCACTTGCTTTCAGATAAAGAAACCCCAGATTGTACATTGCCACTGCGTCGTACGGATCAAGCTCGACCGCCTTCTCGAAATGTTTCCCCGCCTCTTCGCCCTTATTGAGCATCATGTAAAGCACCCCCAACTGTCCGTGTAGCGCGGCGTTACGCGGAACCAATTGCACCGCCCGGATGAATAACGCCAAAGCCTCATTCAACTTCTGCTCCTCAACAAGAAATTGCCCGATACTCTTACATGCAACTTTGAAAACTTCCTTATACCATTCGTTTCGAGGGCTCATCCGCACCGCTTCGGCCAGATAGTCGAGCGCTTCAATTCTGCGGCCTGAAAAATTAAAATACAAACCCATTTGTAAAGTGTCCTGGGCTATTGTTTCGTTATTTATTGCGGCGGCAAGCCCCTCGGGCCAATTTTGTTCCGGAATACTTATTATCGTGTGCGGATGCTCGCTGTACCTAACAACTTTTTTGTAAAATTCAGGGTAAAAATGCTCCGATTGGTACAAACAACGCGGCGCCGCATATTCCAGTTGCAACCGGTCATCAACATGATAATCGCCCTCCCCGGCGGCCATTTCAAACCCTCGAGGACCCATGATAAACTTCCCAAATAAATCACCCACTTCGGTCACATAAACCCTCGCCAGATCCTCGGCCACACCTTTCATCTTCATCCTTTTCTCTACCAGTATCGGATCGATCCGAATCGGTTGCTTCGACCCTATCAGCATGTAATCGACGGTATTCAACGTTTCCCATAAAGTCACTGACTCAAAAACAGCCCCTATTGTTCGCATTACGCTCTTGAACTGCTCCGGCGCGAGCTGGTAACCTTGCAACCAGCAGCAAAATACTCCTCCAGAGGTAAGCTTGTCCCGCGCCAACTCGAAATATTCTTTTGTGAAAAGAGCCGCTTCACCCGCGATCCACGGGTTCGATGGTTCCGATATAATAACGTCATATTTCTTGCGGGTCATCATTAAGTGATTGCGGCCGTCGCCGATTATCACA
>CAZDAF010000451.1:0-2733 GCA_964503115.1 uncultured bacterium | reverse complement strand
AAGCCGAATAACGAAAGCAACTGATCTTTGTTCGAATGTCAAACGCAAAATCTGGTATTATTTCAAATACCCGTACCATGCCCCCAAATTCCAAAATTCAAGATTCGGATAAAACGCAATTTTTTGTGCTATTTTTGACGATACCTATTCCGAGTGATTTTTTATCTTGTTGCGTGAAAATGGTTTTTTCTGAATTCATAAGCGATCTCCTTCCGCTCGGATGCGAAAGTATCGCCCATTTCAAATTCCAAATTCCCTCGATTATCTTGTAAAAATGGAGAGGAGAAGATTCTTAATCGTCAGGAATGCTTATGGCATGAACCGCCGTCGGAGCAGGGCGGTTTGTCGCATCTTTCTTCTCTGCCGCAGCATGTATGCCCCGGTTCGCGCGCGCTCAAGCTGTTTGGCGTCCACGCGGCGCTCATAAGCTTTTCCATACGTTTTCCGCCGCATTTGGGGCACGAGAGCTCGTTGTCCGCCGTGCTCAAGCCGACCAGAATTTCACTTACTTCCCCGCAATTTTCGCAACGGTATTCATAAATCGGCATGTTTGCTCCCTCATGCAAGTTTTTTTGCGAGCGACTCCCATGCGGCCTTTACCGCCGCCGATGCCGGACCATCAGAATATTCGACCAAAGGCCTGGCCGCCACTATCGCGCCCGTGACGTCCGAATCGTATGGAACTTCGGCGATCACCTCGACGCCTCGCCCGTCGCAATCCTCACGCAACTCACGCGCCATATCCGGGTTGATGTCGCACTTGTTTATTATGGCTACCGCCGGGATTTTGAAATGCGCCGCCAGGTCGGCGACGCGGCCCAAATCGTGCCGACCGCTTATCGTAGGCTCGGCAACGAATACGATCATATCGGCGCCTGTGACGGACGCCATGACCGGGCAACCGATGCCCGGAGGACCGTCCACCATAATGAGCTCGTGACCGTCGCGTTCGGCGATTTCCTTCGCCTGCTGTCGAAGCAATGCAACCAGTTTCCCTGAATTTTCCTCGGCAATGCCCAGCCGCGCGTGAAACATGGGACCGTAGTCGGTCTCGGACTTGAACCAACGCCCGTTTACATTATCCAGAATATCAATCGCCTCGACGGGGCATACCCGCGCGCACACCCCGCAACCCTCACAAGCCGTTTCGTCCACGCGGAAGTCTTCGCCTTCTTTCAGGATAAGCGCTCCGTATCGGCACGAACCTTCGCATTCCATGCATTGTGTGCATCTTTCGGGGTCAAGCCGGGCGATGATTCCGCCGATGAAATCCTCCTCGTGCTGCACTCGAGGGTTGAGTAAGAGGTGCAAATCCGCCGCATCGACATCGGCGTCCACCAACACCAACGGCTCGGCCAAAACTGCGAACGAAGCCATTATACTCGTCTTGCCCGTACCGCCCTTCCCGCTGGCAATCACTAACTGCTTCACGATGCACCTCCCATACCGACGGCTCGGGCCAAATCGACAAAACGCTCTTTCAGGTCAGGGAAGGCGTCCACGAGCAGTTCGCCGCGAGAGTACGCTTCGGCTATTCGTCGTTCGTAAGGTATTTCCATCAGCAGCGGGAAATTTTCACGACGGCAAAATTCCTCGATGCCCGAATCGCCGATACCGGCGCGGTTGACCACCACTCCCGCCGGCACTCCTAATTGTCTGCAAGTCAGTGCGGCCAACTCGAGATCGTTCAAACCGAACGGCGTCGGTTCGGTCACCAGAATGCAATAATCGGCGTCGCGAACCGACTCGACGACGGGGCAACTTGTCCCGGGCGGCGCGTCAAGTATGGGGTTGAGCGCCGGATCGACATACTCCTTGACCTTCCTGATAATGGGCACGGCCATCGGCTCGCCCACGTCAAGCAATCCCCAGACGACATCGATGCCGTCGGCATTGCCGATATGAACCACGCCGATTTTTCTGTCTTCTTCTTCAATGGCTCCCGTAGGGCAAAATCGCGAGCAACCGCCGCAGCCGTGACAAAGCTCGGGAAACGTCAACACCGTCTCCTTGCCGACGATTATCGCATTATATTGGCATACGTCCTTGCAGATGCCGCAATAGTCGCACTTGCTTTCGTCCACCTTCGGCACGGGAATGGTAACCGGGACGGTTTTATTTATTTGCGGGTTAAGAAAAAGATGCACGTTGGGCGCCTCAACGTCGCAATCAAGCAGTTGCACATCAGGCACTACACGAGCGAGGTTGACGGCCACGGTGGTCTTGCCGGTGCCGCCCTTTCCGCTGGCTACAGCGAGGATCATTTATTTAATCCCGAAATGCTGACCGACGGTGGCTCCGCCCATTTCGTCCAGCTTGCCGGCTTTTAACGCCTCGACAGCCTCTTTTCCTGAGCCTTCCTGGCAACGGAATATTTTTACATTAAGCGCTGCAAGACTCTGCGCGGCGTTCGGGCCGAGATTGCCCGTTATGACCGCCTCGGCTCCCAGATCGCTCACCTTTTGCGCCGCCATCGGCCCCGCACCGCCCATGGCGTCCGCGCCGGGATTAGGGACAGCTTCGACCGAGTCGGTGTCCGTATCCACCACCAGGAAATAAGCACAACGACCAAAACGCGGATCAACCATATCCTCAAGGTTACTGCCTTGAGACGTGATAACTACCTTCATGAGCTATTCCTCCGATTTATACTGCGATTTCTCCCTTGCCGGAGATATCGTTCGGGTTAATGTTGTTACGAATAATCATCAGTGATGACTGTCGCAGAGGTTT
>CAZDAF010000450.1:0-2738 GCA_964503115.1 uncultured bacterium | reverse complement strand
CGAATTAGAAAAAATGGGCATCTTGAAATGGATAATTACACAAAATATAGATAATTTGCACAGAAGGGCGGGAAGCAAAAACGTCCTGGAGTATCATGGCAATGCTTTCAGGTTGCGATGTATGTCCTGCAACTCCAGGTATGATCCGGAAGAATATGATCTGATAAAGCTAAAGGAAGAAGAAAAATTGCCGCCTGTCTGTAAGGAGTGTGATGGGGTAGTAAAATCGGATGTAGTGTATTTCGGGGAACCTATCCCTTCGGATGTCGCTCATCAAAGTATGGAGGAAGCGGCGAGATGCGATTTGATGTTGATATGTGGAACTTCAGCGGTGGTTTATCCTTTCGCCATGTTACCTGCGATCGCCAGAGAAAGGAAAATTAAAAAAGAAGGAAAAGCCCCGGTTGTGACCATCATTGAAGTAAATGCCGAGCCAACCCCTTTGACCGGAGCGGTTTCAGATTACCTGATTCAAGGGAAAACCGGGGAAATTCTGCCCAAGTTGATCGAGGCGTTGAAAAAATAAAAATGAGACAAGGGATTTAAATTCCTCGTTTGTCGCAACTATAGATATACCGGTGTTAAGCTAGACTAGTTCACCTTATCCGTCGGTCCCGAAAACTTGAGCGGTTATTTTGCTTAATTGGCTCCGTGCGCCCACATGATCTGGTGAGAGCGCTCGTAGGAGACTCCAAATGCATCCGAGTACTTCGTTATTTGAAATTATGCCGCACGCCTTCTTCTTCACTCGTTTTAGGGGCATAATGCCAACTTTTAACCATGAGATTTGTTAACAAGGAAAACAACTTTGTCAAAGTTATTCTTACATATCAATTTACCGAGCAATATATTTGGCCGTGAATCAATATCTTTTTAAAGCGAATAAAGTTCCGTATCAGCCGAGTTTTCTGCGGTTGGGGCTTTGCCGCTCGTGTCGTTTTCCGTAGGGTACGAAGTTATCGAAAGTGTGTCCGGTGACTTTCTCGATGGACCTCAAAACGTTGATATCGTGGACGGTTATAAATGACAACGCCCGACCAGTGGCGGATGCCCTGCCCGTGCGGCCGATTCTGTGGACATAATCCATGGGGTTGGTCGGCAAATCGTAATTGAGAACCAGCGCAATGCCTTCAATGTCGAGGCCTCTTTGAGCAACGTCGGTCGCCACCATGATTCTATATTTTCCCGAGCAGAAACCGTCGATTGATTTTTTACGGTTATTTTGATCCAGGTTCGAATGTATTACGCAGGCCTTTTGGCCCGAATTTTTGAGAATTCGATAAACGTTGTCGGCGCGGTTTTTGGTGGCGGTGAACACGAGTATGGTACCGGGTTCGTTTTCCACCGTTTCGATAAGCCTGGCATTTTTTTCGTGCATCGGCACGTAGATGGCCTCCTGCGTTACCTCGTCCGGCGGCCTGGCTCTTTTCCCGGCCAGGATGTTCATAGGATCGTTCAGGCAAATCCGCGCGAAACGCGATACGCCCGCAGGAATCGTGGCTGAGAACATCAGGCTCTGTCGCTGTTTGGGAACGCGCTTAATGATTTCGGTCATCTGCGGCAAAAAGCCCATGTCAAGCATCCGATCCGCTTCGTCCAAAATAAGTACGCCGACTTTTTTAAAGTTGAGACTGCCGGAACTCAGCAGGTCCAGAACTCTGCCTGGGGCGCCGACCAGCGCTTGGGGCTTGTTCGCGATCCGTTTTCTTTGCCCGCTGTAACTCATCCCGCCGTATACCTCAACCACCCGAATGTGCTGATTCGCACCGAGCCTCCTGAATTCGCCCGCCACCTGAGGACAAAGTTCGCGAGTAGGCACGAGGACGACAACTTGTATCCATGGAGACGAATAATCCAGCAGGTCGAGGATCGGCAAAACGAACGACGCTGTCTTTCCGCTACCTGTCTCCGAACACGCGATAACATCGTGACCCATTGCCACGGCGGGGATTACCTTTTCTTGAATTTCAGTCGGTATCTCAAATCCGGCTTGCGCTGCCCCTCGAGCCGAAATTTCCGAAAGCCCAAGCTTCTCGAAAGACTCGATTGCGGCTCGCGCCGGTGCCGTGTTGACGGCATAATTGAATCGAACGGTTCTTGACCTGTTCATCTAACCACCTGTTGAACTATGACTTTTATTTTTTTGCATTCAAAAAATAAAGCGGCTCTTCCCGATAGTGAACTATCGGGAAGAGCCGCGAACATTGACTCAATTGCTTTTAATAACGACGTCCGCCTCCGCGTCCGCCTCCGCCAAATCCACCCCTTCCTCCTCCTCCGCCTCTATCGCCGTCACGGCGTTCCGTTCGGGGCTTGGCCTTGTTGACGTTAATGCTGCGGCCTTTGAGTTCCGTCTGGTTAAGAGCTTCAATGGCGGCCATAGCGGCCTGGTCATCGCCCATCTCAACAAACCCGAACCCTTTGGATCGACCGCTGTACTTGTCCTTGATGATGTTAGCTGAAGCCACCTCTCCGTGAGCCTCGAAAGCCTCGCGCAGATCATCCTCCGTCACATCATACGACATGTTTCCCACATAGATATTCATTTCTTCTCCTTAATTCTATCGAACAATAATATCGGATATTCGCCAGATTACACTTTCCGAGAAATGTTCGAGCTTGTTTCTCCCTAAAAGGGATTTGTTCCTCGATCAAAAGGCGAGTTTGTCGAGCAGGTTAGTATGTATATAGACTGCGTTATACAGATAATAACAGTATATATGCTTTTCCCGGAACTT
>CAZDAF010000449.1:0-2753 GCA_964503115.1 uncultured bacterium | reverse complement strand
AAACCGGATGGTTATTCCATTGAACTGGGCCAATTTGTCATAAAAGAGATTGAAAAGAAGATCGGTGTGAAAGTAAAGGTACAATATATTCCCGTAACCGCTGAGAACAGGTTTAAAGCCTTGGTGGACAATAAAATCGACATATTGTGCGGTGCGACGACGAAAACACTTTCCCGCAGTGAATTGGTTGATTTTACGCAGCTGACATTTGTCACCGGCGCTTCACTAATGACCTTACAAAAGAGCGAGAATCGTGATTCCTCTGGTTTTAGTGGAAAGAAAATTGGAGTTGTGAAAGACACGACGACTGCCGTTTCTTTAAAAAATCTGCTTCGAGAAACATCTACAAAAGCGGAAATTGTCTTTTTCGATTCAGCGAGGGATGGTGTTGACGCCCTGCGAAAGGAAAAAATTGATGCCTATGCCGCCGACCAAATCGTCCTTATCGGTATTGCCTCAGGGGCTCAAGATGAGATGAGCTTTGCGATTAATTCTAATGTTTTTTCCTTCGAACCCTTTGCCTTTGCGCTGAGACGAAATGATGCGGATTTTCGCCTCGCTGCTGATCGCGCGATTTCCGACCTATGCCGGTCGAAAAAGATATTTGAAATCTACGACAAGTGGGTTGGAGTATTTACCGGCCAAAGGCTTCCCTTATTCGAGGCAATGGTCCAACTGAACGCTACACCGGAATGAGTGGATCATTTCAATTGTCGAGACCTGATTTTCTATATGAATTCACCCCGGGCCGTTTTTATTGTCGCCGAATTCCACGGCAAGAACCTTGTTTATTATTTCTTTGTGATTTGAAAGGGCGCTGACCGCTATCAATTCTTTAACGGCGTTCATAAAATTGTTGATAATTTTCGTATAGGGCGCGCTGCTTGTAAAATGATTAAAATTGGTGTGGCTGTTGAGGTTGACCTTGATTTTCAGATAATTGCCGGAAAGATTTACCGGGTGGCGAAGGGCATCATCTTTTTTTCGAAAGATCATCGCAATATTCCCGTTTAACGGAGCAACGCTTTTCCGCACCACGGCGAATCCGGCTTTTTCACCCATGGCGGTGAGGGTTTCGGGATTGAACGTGTAAATGTGCGCCCTGTGGTAACGGTTCTTGGGATCTTGACGGATGTCTTCTGCGTTGGGCACCTCGACTACGAGTTTACCCTCCGGTTTGAGCATCGACCGGATATGTTTCAGTTCCGATAACGGATCGGTCATATGCTCCAGAACATGGTGGAGGGTAACAACGCTGAAAACTCCCTTATCTTTGATATCCGCTGCGAATCCAGTTGCGACGGGGATCTCGAGAACTTTCCGGGCATGCCGGGAATGGCTCTCATCCGGCCCGATGCCTTGCGCATCGTGTCCGAGCCTCCGGAGGCAATAGACGAAAACCCCGTTGCCCGACCCGATGTCCAGCAGGGGGTCGGCTTTTTCGATCAGGTTTTCAAAAAACCGGTATCTCCTTACCGCCTCCCTGGCGTCCCGGTAGACATGCTTTTTCTTGGGAATGGTGATTCCCTTGTACTCCCTGCGATAGCCTTTCGAATAAAAACTCTTGATTGTTTCATCGTCCGGACGTGGATCACTCCAGATCAAGCCGCATTTTTTGCAAATCACTGTTCTGAGATATGCGCCGTTTCGATCTTTGACAGCAAGGACATCTACTGATGCGGATTCGCAAAGATTACAGGGAATGGAATACGTCGACATGTCAGTTTGCGTATTCTTTATTTTGAGCATGGCTCGTCCTCATAATCGATATTATCTTCCCGCTTCTTTCATTTTTATAAATCCGGCAACCGGACCGTGCTATATGGTTATTGGCACTCGCGGATTTTGTGAAAATGAATCTCCGGCCATTTCTCGGCCGTGTAGTTGAGCCGCCATTCGCTTTCCGCCAGGTAGGTCAAATGTCCTTCCGCATCCGGGAATAGGTTGGACTGGCGCTCCTTTTCGAAGGCGGCCAGCATTTTTTTGTCATCACAGCGTATCCATCGGGCGGTGGCAAAAGCCACCGGTTCATAGACGGCGTCGACCCCGTATTCGGCTTTGAGTCGTGCCATGGTGACCTCGAATTGCAAAACCCCCACGGCCCCCAGGATCAGGGTGTTTCCCATCAATGGCCGGAACAGTTGGATCGCTCCTTCTTCGACCAGCTGGTGAACCCCTTTCTGAAGCTGTTTCATCCTGAGCGGGGATTTGAGCCTTACCCGGCGGAAAAGCTCGGGGGCGAAATTCGGTATACCGGTGAAATTGAGCGGTTCCTTTTCAGAGAAGGTCTCGCCGATCCGGATGGTGCCATGATTGTGGATGCCGATGATGTCACCCGGCCAGGCTTCCTCTGCAAAGGCGCGGTCCTGCTCGATGGCCATCCAGTCGCTGGTGGCATGCCGGGCCGCCTTGCGGGCCTTGACCGACCGGGCAATGTGAATGGCACCGCTAAAGAGCAACAGTTTTTCGGTCAGGGTGGTCTTGTCGGCGTCCGGACGACTGATGATGCCGAACGTGCGCCGGCGGGCCACTTCCGGTTTGCAACCTTTTTTTCTATTATTGGAGCCGATTTAAGACCGTCGCCTTTGAACTGCATTCGGACCCGTCCGAGGGATATCGAGATGAGTTCATGCGAGAAAAAGTCAAACTGGAGGATTTGCGGACGGGCAAGCGGGGGGAACAGGGAGTTTGAGATCGGCGATTGGTGTCGGACGAAAATGCTGGAGCATTCCGAACATTGAGGACGGTAATCG
>CAZDAF010000448.1:0-2754 GCA_964503115.1 uncultured bacterium | reverse complement strand
ATCCCTTGTCTCAGGTGAAGCATGCTCGGTTGCCTTGTTTTTGCAAGAAGCTCAATAAATAGCATTATATAATCGAAACCTACGGGGCCCGAACGGGCCCCTATTTGTTAGTATCGCCCAATATTGCAAATAAAGGTTTTGGATGTTAGCATATCAGGAACGTCTTATACAATTTTTTAGTGGCTGGGATGCCACGGACAAACTTGTTCGGACGGACATGGAGGGGTTTGTTTGTGCTTTCCGGCAATGATGGAGGCAATCATCCAGCAATATCAAGGAGGAATTAAACCATGAAAAAACTGAAAGTATTGGCACGGATTATCGTCATTTTCTCGACAGCGGCGGTTTTGATGATCGGGTGCGAAGACGAGAAGAACAAGTCGCCCGTCGATCTCAAGGCGCCGGCGGCGGGAACCGAGTTTAACTTGACCATCCTGCATACGAACGATTTGCATGGTAATGTCCTTCCGTTCGGCAGGCACAACATGGGCGGGCTCGCCAGGATCGGGTGGCTGGTCAATGAGATTAGGTCGATCAACGACTCGAACGGGGTCAATACGCTGGTTTTCGACGCCGGAGATACTCGCGACGGCACTCATTTCAATGACGCGACCGGCACCTCGGGACTATGGCACATATTTAACATGGTCGGTTATGACGCTACTGTCATGGGCAACCACGATCATATATTCGGCATACGAACCATGTACGAGAATCTCACCACGGCGTTTGCGGACGATATAACCACCGACGGCGAGGGGAACCCGGTATACGGCCAGAAAACTAAAGTGGTTTGGGGAAATGTCAATCCTACTCGTATAAATCTATGCCCGGAAAGGTTTGTGACCGTGGAAGAGGTCATCAAGGACTCGCTCGAGAACGCCTTTGAAGCGACACTTCCTGCGACGGACGAGCGATGCCTGGCCGAGAAATATTCCGCCGTTATAGAACGTTCCCTGATGACAGAGCCGGAGGATAACACATCGAAGTTGTTCAACCAGACTGTTTTCTACGACTTCGGCGACTTGCGCGTGGGGTTATTCGGCATAACCACGGACGATCTGATCTATACCTTCATTCCCGGAGAGAAGATGCTGCTGGAAGAAGGAATACCCGAACTTCCCGCCGGCGTAGTAAGCGAGGGATCCATATTTTACAATACCGATCCTCGTAATACCGACTATGTCAACCAGGTTATAGATTATCTCGACGATCCCGATGACGACTCCGGAACGGACGACGGCGCGGATATTATCATATGCCTGTCGCACACGGGCACGGGCGGTGAAATAAACATTGCACGGTACGCCAAAGGCCCCGAGTCCGGCAGATATATTGACGTGATCGTCGGCGGCCATTCCCATACACTCATAAACAAGGCCATAGAAATTGAGCACGAGAACGGCCTCGAGAAAACATTGGTCGTACAAGCCGATTGGGGAGGGATTTTCCTCGGAAGGGTCGACCTCTATATAACCGGCGATAATGTGTACCTCGCTAATTCCGCACTGATACAGGTCGACTCGAACGTGCCCGAAGATAATAACGTAAAGAATTATATCGAGGAAACATACACTAAAACAGGCGGCGTCAATGATTGGTTCTCGGCCATTACCGGCGTCCTGCCGAGCGATGAGATAGGGCAAAGCGAAGTTGACCTCGATCACGACAGATTTGACGGCGAATCGCCTCTCGGCAACTTCGCCGTGAATGCTTTCTATTGGCAAGGCCATGCCAACAGCATCTTCACCTTGCCATGCTATGACGATAACGATGACGATCAGTGCGATAACCCCGACGCCACCGTCGAGGGCTCGCCGGGTCGTACCGACTTTGCGATTATGGTGCCTTTCGTTTTGCACACCGGCATAGATGCGCTTCTCAAAGGGCCGCTCACCGCAGGTCTCATGCTCGATACCCTCCATATACACGATCTAACCCCCGACCCGAGTCAAGGCAACACAATGCACATAGTGGAACTTGCCCCGCTCGATGCACCACTAGTGATTACGCAGCCCGGCTATGAATTTATATTCGGTGGCACTTGTGGTGTCGATTTTGAATGCCCCGAATTCCCAGTCTGCATCAATACGCATGTGGAACAGTTGCTGGAGGTAATATATGGGCTGGGAGATTTGTTTAACGCACTCGATGAGGGAGGAAATTTAGGTGGCTTGATTCAAAGTTACATCGGTGACTTGCAATGGGCGGGGATAACTTTCGTAGTGGACCTCGAGGCACATGCCTTTGACCGGATTGACCCGGCTTCTATCAAGATAAACAACCAGGCGCCCCAATCCGATATGTATTACCACTTCAGCCTCAACAGCACTATAGCCAGGTTCCTTGGCGGGGTTGGTGCTCTGTTAGGGGACACAAGTTTCATACATTGGGATCTTGAGTGGAGCGATACGAGCGTAACCGAGTGGATGGCCTTGTTCAATTATGTACGTAACGGGTTGCCTTCGAACACCATCACCGCCGACTCGGTGGCGATCAAAGGGGGCGGCGTTCGTTCGCTGCAACCGGACCTCACACTGCAAAGGTGGGATATATCCTTCGATTCCGCGAATCCAATGGCGGGAGATACAATCGATATACGTTCCTGGATTATCAATACCGGAATGACTTCGGTGTATGAGGCCAATATCGTATACACTTATGACCCCACTCCATCTAAGTTGGATGACAATCCCGACGGTTATACCGACAGCGATACCGGGTTTTTTATTGTGTATATAGGTGCCGCCACCG
>CAZDAF010000447.1:0-2764 GCA_964503115.1 uncultured bacterium | reverse complement strand
CCTTTTCAACATGGTGTAAGAAGTGTTGAATAATTGAGGAGTCCATTCACGATCTACATACCTGTATGTATTGTTAAAAGATGTAACACCGGTCTCCAAATCAAGAATCTTTATGTGCGCGGTGATTTCCGCTTTGTTAAAAGCAGAACAATACGGAATACCAAACCCACAACCAATATTAGTCGGGATAATCGGTGGTATAAAATTGATCCAATGCGGCATGGTGCGCCTGTAAAACCGCTCAACATTCCCGGTGAATACGTATCGGATGGAACGGTTGCGGAGCATATCTTCCGGATTAACACCGCTGAGGTCCATGTCCAAAGAGACTACTTCCTTGAATATTCTGGAGTTTTTCAGATCTTCTGCAAACCGCTTGGCAAAGGCTCTGCCCAGCGGTTCATCGTATAAATTTTCTCTTTGTCTGGCCGTGGGGCCGGTAACTTCAAAATTGACCACTGCCACCTTGATCGGGTATTTCGTTCTGGTGTTGAGAGGCTGAATGGTTTTATAAGTGAGTTGTTTCGGCACATTAAGACAACCCGCACTCATCATTAAAACAGCAATGGCTAAAATAAATATCTTGCCCCATCTAGTTCTCATTTCTGGCTCCTCCTTGGCAAAAACGTTTGCAGGGGCGCTGTGCCGCCTCTACTCTCTACCTTAAATAGCACTACATGTCGCTACTGTCAACACCTTTGGGTGCCATTGTGTTATTCTTCGGGCACGCTGACAAAAGTGGCGTTTCCCATGGGATCGATACTCACCCTGGCTTTTAGCACCTTCCTCAAGCGGTTTTCCATCTCAAGCCCCGTACCTTCCGGCACGAAATACTGCTCGATACCGTACTCCGCCTTCAGGCGATTACTTTCCGTGGAAATCACCTTACCCTTGATAAACAGCACGCCTTCTTCCGGTTTCTCGACCAGAACTTTTTTCGGCGCCCATATATCGCCTTTTTGCTTCAGTTCGACGTATATGGTTTCCCCCTCCAGATCGCTCAAATCTTCGATGTCAAAATCGCTCGGAATTCTCTTCAAATCAAGATCGTTTATGGCAAACCCGACGATAACGTAATCCCCCCGAAACAGCGATCTCGGATCCTTGGGTCGAGGTACTTCGAGCAATATCTCGGTACCCGATGCAAGGCTGATGTACTTGTATCCGATCATCCCGACGAGGCAGAGCACTTGCAGCCCGACAACCAAGACGAATTTAGTCAAAAACTTCATCGTGCCGCCTCCTTTGCTTTGAGCACCCACTGCTTGCGGCTCTTTTCGAGATATATCCCGCCAACCAACAAAAGCAGGCCTCCCACAATGAAGAACAACGAGCGGGGCAAGAGGTCCCAAAACCAATCAAAGTAGCGGGTGAGAAAGTCTATTACGAAGAAAAACACACCGAAGTTGACCAGCAGCGGATACCCGCCTCGGTAGCCGATAACTATCAGCGACACTATAAATCCGAAAAAAACAAGGTTGGCCAGCATCCCGATAAATATCTCCGCGCCATCCGCTTTGAACAAAAAGAAAAGTATCAGCACAAAAAAGCCCAAAGCCATGTAGATATAAATCTCCGACAGGGCGAACGGATCGTCGACCTCATCTGCCTTTCCGCTTAAATACATCCATATTCCCACCACGACAAACAAAAACACAACACTCAAAAGGACCGGAAACCACCAAAAATCATGGTCTATCAGATCCTTTGAAATGTCGGGAAAGGTCAGGAGAAACATCTGTATGGCCACAACGGGAATGGCAAATAACTGGTACACGCCTCCAAACGGCGGCAGGTCTCGATTCAACCGATGCAAAACGCCCACCGCTCCAATCGCCAGAAATATCGATACATACAACAGATACAAATGACCTTCATGGACAAGGTCAAATTCCTGGGTCAAGCCGGCCAGGAAGATCGTAAACCAGACCAAAATCGACGGAACGATAAGCGCCGCGTTGGCCTTGCCGCCGTACCTGTAAATAAGCCGTATGATGCCGCCCAGCACGAAAACGCCGATGCAGCACCGAATAAACAAGGGTTTCAGGTCGTGATGGCCGAATTCCGTAGCGGCGACAAACTCCAAAATAATCCAGAGGCAAAACAAAAAGGTGACTTCCGCCAAGAGAGGTTTCGACCTTACAAGAAAGAACAGCGGTACCAATCCCAGCATCCATAACAATACGCCGTTCGGGAAATGCGTTTCCAGATGAAAGGCCTGCGCGACAAGGTATATGCCCGCGCCGAACAAAATCGAGCCGAGCAGTATGATGGACTCGCCGACAATTTCGAACTCGCGTTTGTATTTGAGCTCGTAGCCGACCCAGTAGCTTGCCACCAGCGCCGTGCAGATTATCGCCAGCTTGCCGAAGCGCGGGATCGCTTGCCAGTTGGCCGCGAAAAACAATATCACACCGGTTCCGAGCAGTAAGGCTGCCAGGGTACCCACCACATAAACCAGCTTCGTCCGGCCGCTTGCCGTCTGTGCCAGGCGGTATCGCTCGGCGATTTTATCGGCGGCCTCCTGGCCGATCAACCCCTCGGCGACCCACCCGGGAAGCTCGCCCAACAGCCACTTGACTTTCGACGCGCTTGCCTTTGGAGGCGTTCCCTGCTCGCTCATGTGACCTCCTTTCTTCTCGCAGTATAATTTAATCTCAACGAAAAGCCAAGAGTAAATCGCTCATAGTCCTGCGATATGATTGGAGGGCAAACGTAGTGCCTATGCCGGCAAGTTCTACCGACTTCGCTTGTGGTGCCCCAC
>CAZDAF010000446.1:0-2770 GCA_964503115.1 uncultured bacterium | reverse complement strand
CCGAGTAAGCCGTACCTGTTATATCCCCAGCACTTCACCTTACCCGAAGAAGTGAGTACGCATGTGTGCCTGCATCCCGTGGAAAACAGCACCGCTTTTTCCCCGAAATTTTTCACGGATATGGGAGTCAAATATTTGGATTTAGCCAGGGTACCGAACTGGCCGTACTCGTTCCCGCCCCAGCATTTCAAATCGCCCGATTCCATCAAGGCGCAATTATGCTCCTCCCATGCCTGCAACGACACAACCTTGCCGGACAGGCCCGATACCCTTATCGGTCTGCTGCTGTTTATAATGGTTCCGTTGCCGAGTTGGCCTTTGAAATTTCTTCCCCAGCACCTCACGCCGCCGGTTTTCAAAATGACGCATGTATGAAGCCATCCCGATTCTATAGCCTTCACACTGCTGCCCAGTCCTATAACGGTAATGGGTTTATAACTTCTTCGGCCCCATCCCGAAGTGCCGACTCCGAGCTGGCCGGAATAATTATCGCCCCAGCATTTCACAGCACCGGATGTCATCAACACGCAGGTGTGGTTCAACCCGGCGGCTATTGCCGCCACCGGACCGTCCAATCCCTTGACGTCCACCGGCTTGTGCCTGTCCAAAGCCGTGCCGTCGCCCAGTTTGCCATATTGATTATGTCCCCAGCATTTCACTCCACCGGTTTCCATCAGCGCGCAAGCGTGATAAGCGCTCGATGAAATCGCCACTACTCCTTTACTAAGCCCCCACACGTTAACCGGCTTGAAACGATTCTCGGTGGTGCCGTCCCCGAGCATTCCGTATGAGTTTCTTCCCCAGCATTTCACCCCACCCGTATGCGTCACAGCACAAGAGTACTCGCCGCCGACTTCGATGGCCTTAACACCTCGATGCAACCCGATCACATGCACCGGTACGCGACTGTTCTTTCTTGTGCCGTTTCCGAGCCGCCCGTACCTGTTTCTTCCCCAGCAGATCACCCCGCCGGAGGCGGTCAACGCGCATGTGTGCAACCAACCGGCGCTAAGTGCGGTTATCGTCGTTCTGCTCGATGATGCAGCGGGAGGCGATTCGCCATGAATCGTCACGGAGACCGCAAAGAGAAATACCACTGCAATAAAAACAGCGGCCTTCATTTTCAATCTTTGAATGCGCATAGGATGGAAAGGATAATGAAGAAGCCCACTGCGGTCAAGGCATGCAGGTGATTAGCCGGTATATTTAGTAAAACGAGAAACGCCTTTTGTACGGGCGTCCCAGACGGGCCGTATGGCCGGCCGGGGTGCCACGGACACGCGTAGCTTGCCCTTGCTCTGCCAACGACATATTCAGAGGGCATACACGGATAAACCTTCGGCGTATCCGTGGCACCCAACCCTCTGTCCACCACCGAATATGTCTTACACCCGGGGGTGATTATCCGTATGGAGTACACAATTCGAGAGTCGCAACAAACCACAATTTTCGTTATTTCGACGGCGCCTCGAATATATGAATGCACATGGCGGCCTCTTCGTTGCCGAGTGCTCCACCTCCGTTTTCGCCCAGTGCAATACGCGCTCCCTCGACCTGTCTTTCGCCGGCTTCGCCGCGCAGGTGCGTAATGAGTTCGTGAATCTGCGACAACCCGCTTGCGCCTATGGGATGGCCCCTGCATTCGAGACCGCCGCTGGGGTTGATGGGCAGCTTTCCGCCCACCGTGGTGGCGCCGCTTTCTGCGAATATTCCACCATCGCCCTCCGGGCAAAACCCGAGCGCCTCGCTCTGATGAAGCTCGCCGTAAGCCGTAGCGTCGTGCACTTCGCAAACGTCTATATCTTCAGGCCCAAGTCCCGATTGCTCGTACGCTATTTTCGAGAGCCTTGCTCCTATGTCCGGTTCCTCTGCCGCTCGATTTCGGCCCGAGCCGAGGATGCTGGCGCGGATTTTGACCGCTCGACTCATTAAACCGAGTCGTTTGACGGTTTTTTCGTCCGCAAGTATGGCGCTTGCCGCACCGTCTCCGATGGGAGCGCACATGGCCCTTGTGAGCGGCCACGAAACCTCGCGATCCTCAAGCACCTGCTCGACGCTCACGGGGAAAGTATATTGCGCGTTGGGGTTCATAGTGCTGTGCCAATGGTTTTTACTGGCGATTACCGCGAGCTGTCTTTGAGTGCTGCCGTACGTTTTTATGTGATGTCGCGCGCCGAAAGCATACACATCCATGAATGGCGACCGTCCGCCGCCGCCGCCACCGCCGCCACCACCACCGACACCGCCTCCACCTATTTTCCTCATCTTGTTGACGGTATCGTAGCCGAGCGCTTCGCCCAGAGTTATATAAACGACAAAAGCGTCCCACATGTCCTTGCGGCGCTTGCGAAGTCTTTCCATCAATGAAAGCTTTTTACCACTTTTTTTTGTGGTTTTCGGTCGTGGTTTGGGTGTGGACGATGGTTGAGACCGTGCGTCCTTATCGGTAGGGCGTTCTTGTAAAAACTGGAGCATGCCAGCAAGCGCCTCGGTATCGAGGCCGCTGAGAAAACCGGCGAAAACGGCAAACTTGTTGGGGTGATATATCTTTTCGACTCCAACGGCAAGCGCTATGTCGTATAACCCACCCGCTATGGTCATCCACGCATGGTTGAAGGCGGTCGAGCCGCCGGCGCAAGCGTTTTCGACGTTGGTAATGGGAATACTCTCGATTCCAATGGGCCTGAACGCCACTTGCCCCCGGATGCTATGTTGATAATTGGTCATTCCCCAGCCGGAGTTCGAGAACCAGGCGGCCTGTATGTCTTTT
>CAZDAF010000445.1:0-2784 GCA_964503115.1 uncultured bacterium | reverse complement strand
AATAGGAATGCTTTATGCTGCTTTTGGAGATATGGCTAAGCAGCTTCAAGCAAAACAGCACAGTCTTGAAGAAAAGGTTGATCTAACTCAGGCCGAGCTTGAGGAAACGGATGTAAGGTTGAAAAAGACCGAATTGGCAGCGGCCCGCTCGGAGCAATTCGCCGCTTTGGGTAGGCTGGCGGCAGGGGTGACCCACGAAATAAGGACTCCTCTTGCATCAATTAAACTATTTTTGGAATCCGTAGAGAGTGAGATTGAAATTTCACCAGAGTACGAGGAAGATTTCCAAATCGCCATGAATCAGATAAAAAGAATAGAGGCGACCATAAACCGTTTTCTTGATTTCGCGAGGCCGCAAGAACCTGTATTTTCCACAATTGACGTCACTCAATTGATCGAGGATACCATGCTTGTGGTGCGGCCCAAGGCCAACCAGCAGGAAACTATCATGAGTCAAATAACAAACAACGATTTGCCGAAAATACAGGGTGATAAAAAGCAACTGGGAGAAGTGCTTTTAAATTTGATGGTGAACGCGCTTGAAGCCATAGCAAACCGTGGCGAACTGACCGTTGCCGCATCCAGGAGCTATACCGAAGTTGGCGGTCATCCGCGCGATTGCGTGCGAATCGACATATCCGATACCGGCCCCGGAATAGAAGCTAAAAATATTGGCAGGCTCTTTAATCCGTTTTTTACAACCAAGGTCAGTGGTACCGGGCTGGGGTTGTCAATTGTCTATAGCACAGTGCAGAGGCATGGCGGAGATGTTAAGGTTAAAAGCATAGTCGGTGAAGGAGCCACTTTTACGGTGTTCCTCCCGGCGCAAAGCTCAGAAGAAATTAAGGAATATGGAAAAGGTACTGATAGTTGATGACGATGAGGGCTTGATACATTTCCTCAGTCGGTTTTTTTCCAAACAAGGCTACGATATAAAAGCTTGCACTGATGGTCAATCGGCTCTTGATATACTCGCTAAAGAGCAATTCGATTTAATTTTGCTTGATTACAAAATGCCGGGCTTAAACGGGCTTGACACACTCAAAGAGATCAGAAAATCACAGGTCAAAACTCCCATAATTATTATGACCGCGTATGGTATCACGGAAACCGCGATCGAGGCGATGAAACTGGGAGCATACGATTACCTACTCAAGCCGTTTGATAGGGAGGAGCTTAACCGAATCGCCGCCGACGCACTTGAAGTGAACCGACTCATGAAAACCGCCGTCAGCTTTCCCAACGGGCCGGGCAAAGTCTCAACCGCCTCGAAGGGAACGGTGAAAATAGTCGGCAGCCATAAAAAAATGCAAGAGGTCTACAAACTTATCGGGCAAGTGGCTCAAAAGAATGTAACTATACTTATTAGGGGTGAAAGTGGAACCGGAAAAGAGCTGGTAGCCAGAGCAATTTATCATCACAGTCACAGGGAGAACAAACCTTTTCTTACGGTCAATTGTGCTGCCATTCCGGATACACTATTTGAAAGCGAGTTGTTTGGCTATGAGCGTGGAGCTTTTACGGGTGCCGAAAGCACTCACATCGGAAAGTTCGAGCGATGCGACGGCGGAACGCTATTCTTTGATGAAATTGGAGACATGTCGCTTCCCACTCAGGCCAAGGTGTTGCGCGTGCTCCAGGAGGGTGAATTCGAAAGGCTTGGCGGAAATAAAACAATAAAGGTTGACGTGAGAATAATTTCGGCAACAAATAAGAACCTGGAAAAGGCCGTCGAGGAGGGCAATTTCAGAGAAGATCTTTACTGGAGGTTAAAAATTATTTCAATCGACCTTCCACCACTGAGAAAACGTCTTGAGGACGTTCCTGCGTTGGTGAATTATTTCGTGGGCCGCTTTAGTGAGGAATATAGTAAGCCTATTCGGCACGTTGCGGACGCGGTGGTTCGGAAACTCAAATCGTATTCATGGCCCGGTAACGTGAGGGAACTGGAAAACTGTGTCAAACGTGCTGTTCTCTTGTGCGCCCAAGACGCAATTTTCGAAGAGCACATTAAACTAGAGGCAGGGCAAGAAAACACGCTACAAATTGAAAATCACGAAAAACTTATAAGAAATCTCAAGGAAAAATTGGAGGATATCATCTCCGACATTCTGATACTGTCCTCTCAAAAAGCCCACGATAATATTATTTATCTGGTTGAAGAAATTCTTATATCCAAAGCGCTCGAAATATGCGACAATAATCAGGTCAAGGCCGCCAAAATTCTGGGTATCAGCCGGAACACATTGCGACACAGAATAAAAAAATACAATATTAAATCCTCTAATAGTGAATAACCTTCCGGAAATAGCTGAATTGTCAACACTCCTGTTCAAAATCTGAACAATCTAAAAATAGTATAAGAATTGTAGATATTTGCAGCATTTTTGCTTATTAAAACCGCCGTCCTCTGCTGCTTTATCACCACCACCTTTGCACCGACTGGCCGGACAATTTATAGGCGCAATTCCATTTCCCCTTTAATTTCAATGGTTTAAACCATCAATCCCGCCTTGGTTGGCTATGGTATAACTCTTGCTACTAAATCCCCGCCGGTAATGAAGGGATCCGTGATGGTGTTTTTAACAAGTTCCTTTTCCCAGATGGGAGGCACAGAAAAATGAAAAACGGACTCAATGCTACGGTAATGGTTGAGAGCGAGGAAGGTAAACAAAGAAGGGAAATCGAGCGTATCAACGCCAGGATGAGACACTTCCGGGGAGTCGCTGCCAGCGTTATGAATGACGCGCTCAAGGTTTGGTATGAGATCTGGGAAGTGTGCCG
>CAZDAF010000444.1:0-2792 GCA_964503115.1 uncultured bacterium | reverse complement strand
TACACCCTCGGGAAGAGTTAAATCCAAAAGGAACGGTTGTACGGCTTTTCGGTGTTTTTTAGTGATTTTCGGCCTTTCCATACCGAGTGCGCGGGCTATGTCGTCGGGTGCGGATTTCCAGTCGTTATCGCCCATTTCGAAGAGGAAAAGTATCCCGCCGGGGCCGTCCGCCATGAAATTCGCCGGGTAACGCTGCTCGAAGAGTCCTATATAACTCTGCCTTCCGAGAAATTCCGGCGGACACATCCACACCCTGTACAATGGGTGATACTGGAATCCGCCCGGTCGCGCGTCGAGAGTGACAGCGACGTCTTCAAAGTTGAACTCCCGGCATGCCGTACGCGAGTGCCAACACATCGGCAGGCCGGGTTCGCCCTCGCGCACTTCCCAGCCTTCCGGTGCGATTTTATTTAATTTTTTCAACGCCTCGGTACCATCGAGCCTGAACCCTCGAAGTGGGCATCCCACAATAGAAAGGGCAAAAACAACAGCCGTTGTTGTGAAAAGCCGTCGCACCCGATCAATCCCCGATAATCGCCACCGGCCTGATCCAACCGGCGCTCGCTCCCTTGATCTTTACGGGGAAGCAACAGAAGGTGAACCCGTCCGGCGGCAACTTATCGAGGTTGGTTAGTTTCTCGATATGGCAGTATGCCTTTTCGATGCCTGCGAAATGTCCTTCCCAGATGATGGACGGATCGTGTGTCTCCTGGAAGTCCTTGGCGATGAGCGGCAGCGGCCTGTCCCAGCTCCATGCGTCGGTGCCCACTACGTGAACGCCCTGCTCGACCAGCCACAGAGTGGCCTCACGGCCCATTCCGCAGCCGCGCACCAGGTACTCGGGACTACCCCAGTGCTTATCGGCGCCGGTGTTTATAAGGACTATATCACCCTCGCTTAATCGGTGACCGATTTTTTCAATAGCTTCCTCCATCTCTTCGGCGCCGACCTTGTGTCCGTCGGGCTTGTTACGGAAGTCGAGTTTTACTCCCGGGCCCATGCACCACTCGAGCGGTACCTCGTCTATAGTCCACGATTTCTTCCCGCCGTCCATAGTCGGGTGATAGTGGTACGGCGCATCGAGGTGAGACCCGGAATGGGTGCTCAGGGTCACTTCCTCGACGGCCCATCCCAGACCTCCGGGCAGGTCTTTTTCCGTGGCTCCCGGGAAAAATAATTTCATCTGCTGGGCGCCGACCTTGTGATCCACATAAGTTATTTTCGGGATCATGTTCGGCGGGTCGGAGGGAATATCGTTCTCGATCGTTACGGCAAGGTCGATGAAAGTAGGCGACATCTTGATTATCCTCCTTTCGGAAAGGTTGTGTCGAATAAAAAGTTAGCACAAGTGTGGCCCGAACGGAAGTTGTCGGCATACGCGTTGGTCATAACCCTTTCGTGCAACGTTCGCCTGCGCGTGGGCAAGCTCGGGCTGTGCCGGTTCGACGCCGGCAACTACGTTTATGCCGGTAGCGCCAAAAGGGCTTTTGATGCGAGAATAAGAAGGCATTTGTCGAGTGAAAAGCGCCTGCACTGGCACGTTGATTACCTTCTGGCCTCCGAATATGCTACCGTAAGGAAAGTGTGGGCTTTCCCCGAAACGACGACGGAGTGCGGCATCATCGGGGCGCTTGTGACGAGCGGCGCCGTGAATGTTCCCGTCGCAGGGTTCGGCGCCGGCGATTGTCGCAACCGCTGCCCGGCGCATTTGGTGCGTCTGTCAAAAAAGGCGGATGGCCTTTTCAAAAGGCTCGGCGGACAGCCTTACGGATGATAATAATAGGAATTGATGAAAAAATAGAACCTGCTGAAAAAATGAAACCAACCGTCGCTCCGAAGTAACCGAACGTTTCCTTCTGTCCATAACCCAGGCTGAATACTACTGCCAACAATTGAAGGCTTTTGAAAATCTGTTATACTTTATAATTAAATAACAGCAATGTACAAAGGGGTTTTGAACGTGACGGATGTAAGTCAAAGAAAGCTTAAGTCGATAATCAAGGAGTCCGTGAAAGAGGCGTTGGAAGAGGAATTAATAAAGGTGCGCCTTATGTTCTTTCCCGAGGTTTCAAACAAGGAGATGCAGGACATTACCGGCCGTTATGAAAAGCCGGAGAAGAAATCGGTACACAAAGAGAAAATCGATTTATGAAATGGACCGTTGAATATTCGAAAAGGGCAAATGCCTTTGTTGAAGAACACGGAATAAGAGATAAAGTCAGGGAATCAATCAGGAGCTTTATCCTCAGGATAACAGGCTCGAACATAAATGTAGATGCCAAGAAATTGAAAGGGGAGTGGGCGGGTTACTATCGTATCCGAAAAGGAAAAATCAGGATTATCCTGAAGGTTGAAAGCGAATCCAAAACCGTTTTTGTTGACATAGTCGATTTCAGGGGAAGCGTATATAAGTGATTGAGGGGAAAGATTTGAGGATGAAAAATACCAAAGTATAGCAAAAAAAATAATCGAAATATTGTGGGTTCATTCGGGTGTGCGACGTCATTAGTGAGGGTTGCTACAATTCCTTGTTTTTATGCGTTACATTGTGGTAAGCAAGACTATAACTAAATATAACAGGGGCTGAGCGTAGCCCCACACATTACGGGTGTAATAAATTGAGCGACTACGGTCTCGTCCATGAAATCACCACAAATTATGCCGAACACCCGGTTCATTGTTCTTACCTGATTAGAGGAAGCTATTGTGGCATTATCGAAAAAAATACGGATATTGATGAATTTAACCCGGATTTTGCGTTTGGATAGAGTTGTCTTGAAGGGCCTTTAAAA
>CAZDAF010000443.1:0-2796 GCA_964503115.1 uncultured bacterium | reverse complement strand
TCTCCGGCCAATATAAACACCGGCCTTTCAATGAAGATCGATTTGTTTCGAAGGTGGTCCGAGCCGGTTTGAAAATGAGCCATAATGCGTATCAATATCAATGAAGCCGGCTGTGTGGGCTGTCGTATTTGCATGCTTGTGTGCGCCAATCGCCACGGCGGCGAGATGCGTTCGAGCCGCATTCGCATAAAAGATCGGGACAGCCTTATCGGCCATAATGTCGAGGTTTGCCGTCAGTGCGACGACCGCCCTTGCATCGATGCATGTCCATCGGATGCGATATCGGTGGATGAAAAGACCGGCGCGTTGAAGATTGACGCCGACGAATGCGCCGGGTGCGGCGATTGCGTTGAAGCTTGTCCTCATGACGGTATTACAATCGTGGCCGAAATCGCCCAGGTCTGCGACCTTTGCGGCGGTGATCCGGGCTGCATCACCGCTTGCCCGGTCGAAGCGCTTATTCTGGAGGACGATTGATGAAGGGCGCTTACGGGAAAATGCTGCGTGTGGATCTTTCCGAGATGCGAGCCGAAAGCTTCGATGTCGGCGCCGACATGTGGCGCCGGTGGCTTGGAGGTCGCGGATTGGGCACCCGTATGCTTCTCGATTTGACCTCTGCGGGCATGGACCCTCTTTCGGAATCCGCTCCCCTGATTTTTGTTGCAAGCCCGCTGATGGGCACGTTGGCGCCGGGTGTCAACAAGCTTGCCGCCGTTTTCAAGTCCCCGCTCACCGGCACTGTATTCATAAGTCTCTGTGGCGGTCATTTCGGTCCCACGATCCGACATGCCGGTTGGGACGGGATAGTCGTGACGGGCAAGGCTCGATCTCCGACCGTACTGGTCATTGAAGACGACCGTATCGAGTTGCGTGACGCCGATACGTTGTGGGGAAAAACCACCGGCGAAGCCGCTTTATGGATAAGAAACCAATGGCGCGGAGACGACGTACAATGGGCGCTCGTGGGACCTGCGGCGGAGAGAGGCGTCCGGTTCGCTTCGATACATTCTGGCCGAGGGCGCGAGTTCGGGCGGGGCGGCGCCGGGTTGCTGATGGGATCGAAGCTGCTCAAGGCGATAGTGGCGATCGGGACGGGCGGGCCGCCGGTGCACGACCGTACGAAGGTCGAAAAACTTGCCCGCGAGGCATGGGCGCGACTGGCTGAAGACGCGAAGGCTCAAGTAAGGCGTCGGTGGGGAACGCTCGAGCTGGTGGCCACCATTAACAACCTGGGCTTCTGGCCCACGCGCAACTATCAGGAAGGATATTTCCCGTCGGGAGGTAAAATCAACGCCAATGCTTACAAAAATACGGTGCTCGCCGGTCACCGCTCTTGTCATTCATGCCCGATCATCTGCGGAAAGATAGGCCGATTTCGCGCTCCCGACGGCGGCGAGTTCGAATTGGAAGGCCCTGAATTCGAAAGCTTATCTTTGCTCGGCCCGAATATCGGGCTTGATGATTTTCATTCGATAGCGCACGCCACACGGCTGTGCGACGAACTCGGGATGGACACCATATCAATGGGCAATGCGCTCGGAGTGATCATGGAAGCGGCAGAGAAGGGGCTTGTGCCGTCGGAACTAGGCGCGGACGATGTCCGCTTCGGCAATCCGGAGTCGGCCTACGACCTCATACGCCGCTGCGCGCTCGCCGAGGACGATCTGGGAAAGCTGCTCGGTCTCGGCCCCGCCGGATTGGCGGAAGAGTTAGGCCATCCGGAACTGGCAATGGCGGTCAAGGGCCTCGGCTTGCCCGCTTACGATCCTCGAGGCATCAAGGGTCTTGGGCTGAATTACGCTACTGCCGCCGAGGGCGCAAGTCACATGCGAGGGCCGACCATGGGCCCGGAAATAAGCTCGGGAAAAAGACTCGAAGAGCGCGATAAGGCCAAAATGACCATCGAGTGCCAGGTCAGCATGGCCGTTGCGGATTCGCTCGGGCTGTGCTCGACCGCGAGAGTGGGCATGGCGCCCAAATACCTGGCCGAGTTCCTCGAAGCGGTCACCGGAGAAAAATGGACTGCGGACGAACTGCTCGATGCCGGCAAGCGTGTAATCACCCTGGAGCGAAGGTTCAATGTGCGGGAAGGATTCACTCGCGCAGACGACACCCTGCCGCGAAGGTTCCTCGAAGAACCGATGCCGGACGGCCCGTCAAAAGGCTCCCGGATCGAATTGGAATCGATGCTCGATGAATACTACAAACTGATGGAGTGGGACGAACAGGGCATCCCGAGAAAAAACAAATAGATTCACGATTTAAGGTACTTGAGAATGTCGCGTTTTCCTGATTTTTCCAGCCCAAGCTTCTTGCAAAAAGAGCTGTTTACGTAACACCGGCATCTCCTACATATCCGCAAGACCTGCCGGTATATGAATCGACCTCGCTATCGAGTACTCCAAATTACAGATCGATATTGCCAAAGATGAAAAATCAGATTAGCTTAGAACCCGGTACTCTCTTTATGTAATAAACGATAAAAGAGGTTATTGCTCCATGGATCATATCCGGAAGGAAAAGAAATGAAAATCGAAGTATCGAATGGAGAAATAATTGATAAGCTTGCCATAATAGAGATTAAGCTGGGAAAAATTAAAGGTGAATCCAGGCGAAAAAACTTAAAACGCGAATACGAAGTCTTAAAAAATGCGGCCCAACGGATGAAGTTTGATTTTAATTCGTCTTTATACAAACAACTATTGGAAGCAAATAAAAAATTGTGGGATATTGAAGACGAAATAAGAGAATGTGAAAGGAAAAAGGATTTTGGGCCCAGGTTCATCGATCTTGCCA
>CAZDAF010000442.1:0-2813 GCA_964503115.1 uncultured bacterium | reverse complement strand
CCCGTGGCAAAATTCCAGGCGCAGCGCTTTTACATAGCGGACATGTTCGCGTCGCTCGACACAGCTAACCTGATGCTCGACAGGGCCGCTTACGCCATCGACAGCAACGACCGGGAGGCAAAAGTGCTTTGCGATTGCGCCCGACTGCTGATCGACGAGGTCGTTGATGAAATATCCACCAAAGGATTGAAGGTGTTCGGCGCTTCCGGCACTCAAGTGGGAGTAAAATTCCGAAAATTCATCGATGACGCCAAAATGGCCAGGTTTGTGGGAGAACACCCGGATTCGCTGCTAAGCTCGGTATACGAAACCGTTGCGGAACAGTTTTAATCCACCGGTAATTAATTTTCTTTTTCAAAAGAAAAAGTAGGAGGCTTTTGACATATGCGACGTTATTGGTGGTTATTCAACGATTAATGCCGTAGGGGCGCACGGCGTGCGCCCAGCGGATAAGGCTCTGATGCAATTAAGGCCAGGGCGCACGCCGTGCGCCCCTACGAGTTGAACCACCAAAAATGTCGCACATCCTGGCTTTTGACATTCAATACTTGCGCGGCTAAACTGTGTGAGCGTGAAATTTTCATTTTGAGAAAGGGGAGATAGGAATGGTGGAGTCAGACGACAAGGCCCAGAAGCTTATGGCGCTGCTTGAAGTGGGTCGCAAGTTGGCATCGAACATGGACCTCGACAGCCTGCTTGAACTGATCATCACACAGGCCACTCATGTTATGTCGGCGGATCGAAGCTCTCTTTTCCTGGTGGACAAGAAAACCAAGGAGTTGTGGAGCAAGATCGCCGAGGGCGCCGACGAGATACGTTTTCCAATCGGCAAAGGCATCGCCGGTCACGTGGCCGCAACGGGTGAAATAATAAACATACCCGACGCTTACGCCGACTCGCGTTTCAACCCCGATGTGGACAAGAAAACAGGCTATAAAACCAAAACCATACTGACCGTTCCCTTGAGCAAGCCCGACGGCGAAATCGTCGGCGTCATTCAGATTCTCAACAAAAAAGGCAAAGGTAAAGTCGTTTTCACCGGGGAGGATGAGGAAATACTCCTGGCGCTGGCCGGCCAGGCCGCCGTGGCTATCACAAACGCCATATATCACCGCGAGGTGTTGGCCAAGGAGAAACTCGAGCGCGACCTGCAAATTGCTCGCACCGTTCAGGAAAGCTTCCTTCCACAGGATTCTCCGAAAATGCCCGGGTTCCAGTTCGAGGCATATTACGACGCCGCACAGGAAGTCGGGGGCGACTTTTACGACTTCATACCCCTTTCGGAAGACCAAATCGGCATAATCATGGGCGATGTCAGTGGCAAGGGCGTTCCGGCGGCGCTTTTTATGGCGAGGCTGATGAGCGATTTCAGGTTCATTTCGCTTACGGAAAGTGAACCGAAAGACATCCTGACCAAAGTCAACGACTTACTCGCCAAGCGCAGCCAGCGCGGCATGTTCGTTACGCTGGTGTTTGTGTTGCTTGACATCTTGAAAAGTCGCATAACTTTCTCGAGCGCGGGGCATCTTCCGCCGCTGTTGGTCAAAGCCGACAGCTCATGTCACCTGCTCGAACTCGAAAAGGGGATCCCTCTGGGCATTGCCCCCGACAGGGAGTTCGGTCAGGACAGCGTGCCCCTAAACGCCGGGGATTCGATACTGTTGTACACCGATGGGTTGCAGGAGGCGCGTAGCCCGACGGGGAAGGAGTTCGGATTCGACCGTATGGAAAAAGCGCTTTCGCAGAAAGCCGACGGCACCGCAAAACAAATGAAGACCCACCTGCTGAGCAAGGTCAATCGCTTCGTGAAAGATACTCCCCAACACGACGATTTCACTTTCGTCTTATTTAAGGCGAACAAGAAAAAAGCGGCCAAAAAGAAAACGAGATCGAGCCGACGGCCCGGATTCGGCAAAGGCGAAACGATCAGCCTGAGCGTCCCGAGCGATCCGAAGCATTTGTCCCTCGTCCGCAAGAACATGGACGCCGTAATCGGCGATTTGGGCTTTACCGAAAGCGAGCGGCGCAAGCTGGTTCTCGCAATAGACGAAGCGACTTCGAACGTTATAAAGTACGGGTATAAGGGGGACACCGAAAAGCGTATAGATTTCATATTAGACACTTCCGGCGGCAAATTGACAATCAAAATACGCGATTACGGCGAGACCCCGGACGTTGAGAAGATAAAGCCACGTGCTATAAAGGATGTCAGGCCCGGGGGGCTGGGAACCCACTTTTTGAGGGAAGTGATGGACAACGTCGATTACGACACCAGCCTCGGCGTCGGTACATTACTGACACTGACCAAGAAACTTCCCAAGGGGGAAAACGAATAATGAAAGTAGATACACAGCTTGACGGTAAAGTGTTGAAAGTGGTACTCGAAGGCGAGATCGATATGAGTTCCTCCGGCTCGGTCTGGGACGCCGTTGCTCCGTTCATCGAGGGCAAAAAGCCCAAAGCCAAAGCATGCGTGGTGGACCTGTCGCAAGTGTCATACATGGATTCGAGCGGTATAGCCACTCTCGTCAGGGCATGGCAGACATCTCAAAAAAATGGGGGCAAGCTGCGGCTGGCTTCGTTAAGCGATTCTGTAAAAGACGTTTTCGAACTGGCGCACGTAAACGAGATATTCGATATTTTTCCTTCCGTCGATGAAGCTCTGGCCGACCTGTAGCGGCTTTGGCATAACTTACAAATCAGATATTTGTCACCGCCCGGCCGCGTGGAAGCGTAATATCCCGCGCAATATGATCGGCAAACTGCATCGAATGGCCGAGTTTTCGACAGTCCGACGAGACCGGAACGCCCTA
>CAZDAF010000441.1:0-2844 GCA_964503115.1 uncultured bacterium | reverse complement strand
ATATACTACTCCGATTTCATCCGGATATAGAGCAACCGGCCTTTTCATAAAAGTCGTAAGGAGCAGCGGGTAGCGAAGACTGAATTCAGGGTACGTCTTGATTTCCATTTCCTTATTCCTCTTTTTTGATCGGATCAAGCAGAACGGAATTGTCCGACGCTGTAAGTTTAGTGGAAAATTTGGATATAATCGAGTTAAAATAGCTGAATCATTTCCGAATTGATTCTAAAATATAGTGACCTGCCCCCAAAAAGTGCTCCAAGCCTAAGGTTAGCATTCAGACTAAACTTTTTGAAAGAAGCGTATATCCGAAATCGGAGTTGAGACTAACTTAAAAACTGATACACTTAATGAGGGCGGGTCAGGGTCGGAAGCCTGAGTCTTGAACGTCCGGCGTTGAAAGGAGACTAATAAGATGGCGGAAAGCGAACTGCTCTATCGGGTAGAAAATAACATTGCGTATTTCACCATCAATCGGGAGACAAAAAGGAATTCCATCAGCGGTGAAGTCGTCACGCTCTTTATGAAATATCTCGACAAAGCGGAAGCCGACGAGCAAGTCCGGGTAATATCCATAACAGGCGCGGGAGATCGGGCTTTTTGTTCCGGCGCCGACCTGGGCGGCGCGGCAGGCGGCGGAGGCGGTTTCGCCGGTTATGCAAGTCTGTTGAAAAGGATTGCTAGCTTTCCAAAACCCACGGTCGCGAGAGTCAACGGTTATTGTCTTGCGGGAGGAATGGGCTTCATGCTCGCGTGCGACATCGCTATCGCCGCCGATAACTCGAAATTCGGCACTCCCGAGGTGAACGTCGGCCTGTGGCCGATGATGATAGGCGCATTGATCTTCCGAAACGCGCTCAGAAAAAAGGCCATGGAGATGGTGCTGTTGGGCGAAAAGCTGAACGCGCACAGCGCGGTGGAAATGGGACTGATCACGCGCGCGGTGCCTCTCGATAAATTGGACGAGGAAGTTAGCGGCGTGCTGAAGACGTTGTCGACAAAAAGCCCCATCGGGATGAAAATCGGCAAGGAGGCTTTTTACGCGATGGCCGACATGCCCTTCGAGGAGGCTCTCGACTATCTCTCGAAAAAATTAGCCGAAGTGGTCTCGACGGCAGACGCCGCCGAGGGATTAAAAGCATTCATCGAAAAACGAGATCCTGTTTTCAAGGGGAAGTGAAAAACTAACTGACGCGCAGGAACGTAAAACCCATGTTCCGCAACATGCCGATTTTTATCAGAAGGAGATTATTATGGCCGGAATAGAAGACAAATGCGTTATAACCTGCGCTTTGACCGGAGTGCTTACCAATCCTGCAAAACATCCGGTGCCCGTTACTCCCGAGCAGATGGCGGCGGAAGCCCGCCGGGCGGCGGACGCGGGTGCGACGGCGGTACATTGCCACTTCAGGGATCAGCGGCCCGACATGGGATTCTTGCCGTCATGGGACCCCGAAGTGGCCTATGCAATTATCGAGGCCATCAAGGCTAAGGTGCCGGAGATGATTATCAATATGTCCACCGGAGTTCCCGGGCCGGACATCGAAGGCCCGCTGGCCTGCTTAAGAAGATGCAAGCCCGAAATGGCTGCGATGAACTCCGGCTCCTTGAACTATCTCAAGCTTACAAACAAAAACGAGTGGGCATGGCCGCCGATGCTTTTCGACAACCCGGTAAATAAAATCCAGCAATACCTGGATGTGATGGATGAGCACAATATCGTCCCGGAGTGCGAATGTTTCGATACGGGCATCGTTCGAAGCGTCGGACTGTTCGAGAAAAAAGGCATGCTCCACCAGCCGGTCAATGTGTCGTTCGTCATGGGCGTCGCTTCCGGCATGCCTGCAGTACCCGACTTGTTACCGATCATCAAAAAACTGCTTAATCCGGGAACGAGGTTTCAGACCATCGTCGTCGGCCGCGGCGAGATTTGGGATGTTCATCGACGATGCGCCGAACTCGGTGGGAACGTCAGAACCGGCCTCGAAGACACTTTCTATCTTCCTTCCGGGGACAAGGTATCGTCGAACGGCCCGCTTGTGGAAGCGCTGGTCAAGGTCGTCAGGGAAACCGGTCGCGAACCCGCGAATTTCGAGGAAGCCAGGAAGATTATTCTTCGTTAACACTGAATATTCGGTTTACATCGATTCCTTTTTTAGAGCGGAATCCCAGGCTTTGTGGAAAAAATCGTTCATTGCTTTCACAAATGCTTCGCGGGGCATCAGCTCCTGCGCCACCTCCGCCTCCAGTTCGGGGGAAATCCTGCCCTGTTCCACAAGCTGCTTCCCGGCTTGTCGGGCAGCCTCGTAGACGGCGGCCACCTTGTCGGGCATGAGCTTCTCCGCCATCCCAAGCACAACTCCGTGGGGCCTGAGCAACGCTCCCAGAAATTCAGACTGCAACATTTTCGCGATGGACTTGCAATGGCAAACCAGGTCGTCGAAATGGTAAAGTTCGTGGAAGCCGTTGTTCGAAACGAAAACGATCCCTTTGAAATTTGATCCCTCGGATTTTGTATGGGTGCTGTAACCGTCAATCACTTCAATGAACGGCAGGGAAATCGGGGTCATACGATCCAGAAACGTCTTCAACTGGCCGGTTACGCCGCCGACATAAATCGGTGAGGCCAAAACCATTACTTCACTTTCGCGCACAAGGGTCACCAGCTCGGCCATATCGTCTTTTTGAACGCACTTGCCGGGAGTTTTCAACCAACATGCGCTGCAACCCAGGCAGGGCTTAATATTCTTTTCCTGAACGTAGACCAACTCGATCTCGGCTCCCGCCTCTCGGGCGCCTTCGAGAAAAGGCAGGAGTATCTTGTCGGTGTTGCTTCTTTTGGCC
>CAZDAF010000440.1:0-2844 GCA_964503115.1 uncultured bacterium | reverse complement strand
TTTCGTGGGCGTAGGATATTTGAGAGGATCTGTCCCTAGTACGAGAGGACCGGGATGGACGAACCTCTGGTGTTCCAGTTGTCGCGCCAGCGGCATGGCTGGGTAGCTATGTTCGGAAAGGATAACCGCTGAAAGCATCTAAGCGGGAAGCCCCCCTTAAGACTAGATCTCCCAGGGACCCTAACGGGTCCCCTGAAGGGCCCTCGAAGACTACGAGGTTGATAGGCCGGGTGTGGAAGCGCAGTAATGTGTGGAGCTTACCGGTACTAATTGCCCGTGAGGCTTGACCACTCTACTTATAACATCAAACAGCTATTCAATGAGGTCGCTCGATCAAGATATGTGATTTATAGATAAAAGGTTTCCGGTGACCATAGCGGAGAGGACACACCCGAATCCATCTCGAACTCGGAAGTTAAGCTCTCCAGCGCCGATGATACTGCAAGGTTTTGTGGGAAAGTAGGTCGTTGCCGGGAACTTTATATTATTCGGGAGCCAAAAGCTTCCGTTAAACCCCGGCGGCCCAAAAAGGTCGCTGGGGTATATCATTTTAAGGGGCCGAAGATTCAGGGGTTCGAGGGGGTGCCCGGTCAACTAGTTGATCATTTAGCACTTTTTTTAATGTTAAGGGTTGACGGTTTCGTTTCTTGTGTATATGATATATGAAAGTATATTGGCTGGTATTTATGATAAGGTCGAGGTTTCATAACGCGAAGGAGGTATCCTATGACCAAGTGGAAGTTAGTGGTTTTACCATTAGTGATTTTAAGCTTTGCGCTTACGGCGTGCCCACCGAAGCAGGTTCCGCAAATTCAGGAAGCGGGGGCTTCCATCGCAGCGGCGCGCGCTGCCGCACGCACTGCCGGTGGAACGGATTGCGCGCCTACTAAATTTCGCGCCGCCGAAGAAGCTCTGGCCGCCGCGGAATCCGCTCGAAGAAACAGGCGCTATGCCGAGGCCGTGACGCAGGCGGAGCTTGCCAAAAAGCTGGGAGATGAAGCGCGCCAGCAATGTCTCGAAGCCGCAGCGGCGCAACCGCCTCCCACTACCGAACCAACGGAAACCACTCCGACACATGTTCCTGAGGAAGCCGCAGGGTACGGCGACATTTTCAAAAACGTCTATTTCGATTTCGATAGATCCGACGTCAAGGGCGAGTTCCGGCCGGATCTCGATAACGCCGCCGATCACCTCAAGAGTCATCAAAACCTCTCCGTGGTCGTCACGGGCCATTGCGACCCGAGAGGCACCGATGAATACAATATGGCGCTCGGCGAAAGACGCGCCCGATCGGTAAAGCGATACCTCACCAACAGCGGGGTTTCCTCCTCTCGTGTGCGTGTTATATCGAAGGGTGAAAGTGCGTTGCTGGATCCTTCCTGTCAGTCCGAGAGTTGCTGGTGGGAAGAACGCCGAGCCGTTTTCGAGGTTGAAGAATAATACGTAACTCGGCAAGAGCAATTCTTGAAGTGCTCTTACTCGATACTCTTTTCGTGAGACGCAAAGGAATCATCCTGGCGGTCGCTCTCATGCTGTTAGCATGGGGGGCGGCCGCTTGTCCTACGTGGGGTAAGCTAAAGGGCAATCTCGAGCGTACCGCAAAGCTTGAAGCTCGCCTGGCCGAAATAGAAAATCGCCAAAACGATATAGAAAAAAAGCTTAGTGAACTGAGCGTAACCTCCGGCAAACGTGCCGCGGGGCTCGGTGCCGATCTTGACAATCTTGCCGCCCAGGTTCGTGAATTACGCGGCCTGGTGGACGACATTGCTTATAAAATCGAACAACACGGTTTAGGTACGACGGACGGAACGGTTGGTGGAGACGCCGAAACGAGGCTGGCGCATATCGAGCGGCGCCTCGGGGCCATCGAGGACTTACTCGGCGCATCGCCTTCCCTGCCAGAAACTCCACCGCCGACGGGCGTCGTTTCACCCGATCAACCGGCGGGGCCCAATTACAAGGCCGCATACCGAAAAGCCTACGCACTCTACGAAGCGGGACAATACGACCAGGCCCGCGCGGCCTTGGAGGAATTCGTCACAAAATTCGCCTCCACCGACTTGGCCGACAACGCCCTGTTCTGGATCGGCGAGTGCTATTACAGGCAGGCCGACTACAAGAACGCCGCTAAGAATTACGCGCGAGTCTTCAAGGAATATCCAAAAGAAAATAAGGTCCCGGACGCTTATTACAAGCTCGGGCTCGCTTTCTGGCATCTCGGAAAAAGAGAAGCCGCAATAGCGTGTCTTAAGAAAGTTTTAGTCAATTACCCCAAAAGTTACGCCGCGCCACTCGCTCGCCGTAAGCTACAAACCATCCTCAGCGAAGTTCCCGAATAACCCGGCATTGCGCGTGTAAGCGCTCGCGAAGCAACGCCAATTCGATGTTGGCATTGACAAATCCAACAGTAGTTTGCTATTATCCACTGCCTATGAGATTGGACTTATAAAGGACGGCATTCCATTTAACGAAAGGGATAAAAATGAGAAAACATTTCTCGAATTATATTGTTATTATGATTGTTTTACTTATGGTCATTTGTTGCTCACCAGTTCCGAAACAACTCACTTATGAAAGCTTGCCGGCACTTAACCCGAAAGCGAAATATCCAATAAAAGTGGGAGTTACCGATTTTACTGTTGTTCCCACTGGTGGGCGGGTGTTAGGAGGTTTGTATGACGAGCCATTGGGTAGAGCTTTCGCCAAACGATTCACAAAAGACTTAAATAATTCAAAGATATTTAACGAAGTCCTTTATCTAGGCAAAGACTTTGGCGAGTTAAAACCGGAAGAGATACTTCGTAAACATTCAATCCGATATGTATTCACCGGAAATATTGAGAA
>CAZDAF010000439.1:0-2852 GCA_964503115.1 uncultured bacterium | reverse complement strand
TCCGGGCGGGTGCTTACCTCGAAGAAATACTTAAACTCGAACATGTCGAGAACCTCGATGACGAAGTCCAATATGTCCGATATTTCCTGCTCGAGCTGCTCGGGCATACAGATGATATGCGCGTCGTCCTGAGTGAAAATGCGTGCGCGGGTGAGGCCGTGCAACTCGCCGCTTTGCTCGTGACGGTGCACCTGGCCGATCTCGAAGTATCGCTTGGGCATCTCTCGCCAGCTCCGCACCTTGGACTTGTAAATAAGCATGTGTGCAAGGCAATTCATGGGTTTTATACCGTATACCTGGCCCTCGATTTCGGTGAAGTACATCTTGTCGCGGTAATTTTCGAGATGGCCCGATTTTTCCCACAAATCCTGCTTTAATAAAATGGGCCCCATCACTTCTTCGTAACCGCGGCGGCTATGTTCGCGCCGCTCGTAATCGAGCAGTATATTCCTGACAGTCATGCCGTTCGGATGATAAATAACCATTCCCGGGCCGACTTCTTCGTGGATGCTCCAGAGGTCCAGTTCCCTTCCGAGGCGGCGGTGATCGCGGAGGCGGGCCTCTTCTTCCCACTTGAGATACTCTTCGAGACCCTCTTCGGTCGGGAAAGCGGTACCGTAAATACGCCGCAGCATCGGGTTACGTTCATCACCGCGCCAATACGCCCCGGCAAGGGATGTCAGTTTGAAAGCCTTTATGTAGCCTGTGCTGGGTAAGTGCGGACCGCGGCAAAGGTCGGTGAAGGAACCCTGCTCGTAGATGCTGATAGTCTCGCCTTCCGGCAATTCCCGAATAAGCTCGACCTTATAACTTTCGCCCTGTTCCTCGAAAAAGCGTAGCGCCTCATCCCGGGTGACCTCACTTCTCTTGAAAGGAGTATCCTCGTTGATGATCTCCCTCATCCGCTCTTCGATGCCCGGCAAGTCTTCCGGCTTAAACCCGGGTGCGTAATCGAAATCGTAATAAAATCCCTTCTCGATGGAAGGTCCGATGGTTACTTTCACCCCTTCGAATGATTCCTTGACCGCCTGGGCCATGACGTGTGACGTCGAGTGCCGGAGGATGTCGATCCCTTCGGGCGAATCGATACGAATTAAATGTACTTCCCCCTCCTGCGCGGAAGCATACAGGTCATATTTGCGCCCGTTCAAGGAAACGGCCACTATACCGGAGAGGTCGATTCCTTCATCTTTTTGAAGGACATCCCGCCAGAGGGCCCCCTCCGGGATCTCGATTTCGCCGGAATTTTCTATACTGACCTTCACCTTATCTACTCCGCCGATTGACTAAGGATGCCATAAAGAGTAGCCGAGACGAATTCATCTCGGCCACAATTTAGGACCGCCGATTGAAATCAGTGAGGATGGGCGGATTTGAACCGCCGACTTCTACCGTGTCAAGGTAGCGCTCTCCCCCTGAGCTACACCCTCGAAACTATAAGATAAAATAGCGCCGCTCTGCGTATTTGTCAACCATTTCGGCGGTTTACTCGCCCACGGCCTGGACGATAACCTTACGGTTTCGGTCTCGGTTGTCGAAGTCCAACAGCACTATCTGCTGCCAGGTGCCGAGAATGAGTTGTCCGCCTGAGAAGGGCACTGCAAATGACGGCCCGATCATCGCGCTGCGTACATGGCTGTGTCCGTTCCCGTCGTGCCACCGGGCGTCGTGCGCATAGGGCATATCCTGAGGCGCCGCTCGTTCAATGGCTTTCACCAGGTCGGATATAACGCCGCTTTCGTATTCGATGGCGGTTATTGCCGCCGTGCTGCCGGGCACGAATACGCAAGCCATACCGTCCGCGAGACCGCTTGACGCCACGACTTCACGCACCCGGTCGGTGATGTCGTGCACGTCGGTGCCGGCTTTGGTGGACAGTGTGAAGGTGTGTGAAATTATCGCCATGATATCGTTATTCCCAATAAATTAAGGAAAAATAAAAAAATTACGATATATAGACAAGGTCGCTCAAACGCGGTCAATACTCTTTCTTTTCCTGTTCTTCCTTGCATGTAATGCAAAGCTCAGCCACCGGCCTCGCCTCGAGACGTTTAATGTCGATCGGCTCGTCGCATTCAATGCATTTCCCGTAAGTTCCGTCTTCGATTTTTCCCAATGCCTTCTCTATTTTCTTCAGCAGGTTACGCTCGCGGTCTCTGAGCTTGTATATCAATGATTGATCCATCTCGCTGCTGGCGAGGTCGATTTCGTCCATAAGGTCGTCGTCTTCCATTTTTCGGCGGTTTCGGGTGATTTCCTGGGCGGTTTTTAACAGCTTTTCCCGCTCGGCCTCGAGAATTTTGCGGAAACGATTTCGATCTCTCTTATTCATGTCCTCTTCTCCCCGATTGACGGACGGAACCGTCTCGGTTATTCTTGCAAACCGGAGCACGAATCATGGCGCAATGCGTACATTGCGGTCAAACCATCGCTTCCGGCGATGAAGTTTGCCCCAAATGCGGCGGAGAACAGCCCGTCGAGTGGATGGTCAAACTCGTTTACGTTCTGGCGTTTCTTTTCATCCAAGGTGTCGTTTACCGTCTCCTGTGGCCGAACGTCGAATCCTTCGTCGGCTACGTGATCTACTTTGTCGTTACGACCGCTTTCGCCCTGGGGATTTGGATATATCTGCGCCGAAGGTCCAAGACGGACGATCAATCCTCCCAGTAAATAGCCTCGGTAGGGCAATCTTCCTCCGCCTCGACGCACTCGGGATCGTCCTTGGGCGCATCGGGCTTTATCATTACCGACACGCCTTCCGAATCCAACTCGAAATATCCCTCATGCTCCGTACAGAGCGCGCAGCCGGTGCATAAATCAGGGTCAACCTTCCAGGGCATCTCATTCCCGTC
>CAZDAF010000438.1:0-2856 GCA_964503115.1 uncultured bacterium | reverse complement strand
CCCCGCTTATTATTCAGGTATCTCCTTTGCCGATTATTGCAACGATAGAAGGAAATGTCGGGCGGCCTATTTGAAGTTTGTCAGCGAGAACACCTGGTTCGATGAGATGTTTCCCGCACAAATGATCAACATCGGAAAGCTCGTCAGCCTTTCACAGGTGGATTTTATCAGGCTGCCCGGAATTCATCTCGAAGAGAACATGACTTACCAGTTTGTGGAAAAGGAACGACTGGCGTCCGATGAATATCCACAATTCATCCAAGAGGGCTACGAGTATTTCCAACGAGTGATTATGCCCCGCATATCACCCCTCTATCATCCCGAATACGGATGGGGAAAGAGACGACTGGCAAAACTGATTAAAGAGCTTTTATCTTTCACTTTTTTCTATAACCGGATAGTAAATACCGTCGAGGGCGAATACGGTCTGCCGGTGGATACTGCGGCCATGTTCTTTGAGCCTTACGATTTGGCCGCCATCCTTTTTCGGGGCCTTACCGGCATCTCGACGGACCTCTTCCGGTGCCCGGAAATGGTCGAACGCGTAACGGAAATGCTGGCCCCCGTAGTAATATCGGTCTACGAGAATTTTGTTGTCGGTTCAGGACTGCGTGGTGCGGTGATTCTGTGCGAACGGGCATTTTCCCTTTCACCCCGCCGGTTCGCGAGGTTTTCACTACCTACCTTGAAAAAAGTCGTCGATGCTTTGATCGAGCGGGGTATCTTGCCGATAATAACCCTCGAGGGAGATTGTACGCATCTGTTTGAATTTATGCTCGAGTTTCCGGAAGGCAAATGTATCTGCAATATAGATACGGGAGATATTTTCAAGGCCAGGAATATCCTCGAAGGACACATGTGCATTGCAGGCAATGTGCCGATGAATATGATGGTGACGGGTACGCCTGATAACATCAGGGAGTATTGTAAGAGGTTAATCCAGGAAGTGGCTCCCGGTGGCGGCTATCTGTTAAGCGGCGCTCTCGGCATCCCGGATAATGCCAGGCCGGAAAACGTCCGTGCAATGGTCGAATATACCATCGAACACGGTAAATATTGAGGCGTGGGATTTTACGTATTTTTTTCCAGTTTTTTGCGGGCTTCTTTTTTCAGTTTCAGTTTTTGTGCCCGGGTTATTCCCAACTCCCGCCACTGTTTCAGTTCGGGTAAAACCTGCGCCGGAGTCCACCACCCTTTAGCGGCGCCCTGGAGAATTCTTCCGGCGGATATTGCTCCAAGCGCGTCAGGCCCGAAAAAGGGGAATTGGTTTTCACCCACCATGATAATATGCCCGGCCCTCACAACTTTTTCCTCACATTTCTGTATGGCATTACCATGGAGAGCAAGTACTTCAATTAGAAGGCTTATGTCGTTTTTGCTCAAGTGTCGAGCTTCCTCGAAAAACTCGGGGTACCCTGCCGAAAGGGGCATTTTGGAGGCATTTTTTTGCACTTTTCGCCTGATTCTCGCTTTTTTGAGTGCTATGATCAGGCCGTCTCGCCTGGCCAGCCACATTCCGAGGGGTCTGGCGCCCATAAACCACGCCAACCTGCGCCGCCGTCTTATTTGCTTGGGACCGCCTTTGGGTGGGAAGCACGGATCGGGATCGCCCACGACCAGCGGCAGCCAATAGTTCGCTACACGCGGCAGGTATTTCATAAGAGCGGCCACCAGGTCTACGAATGCGTTCCGGACGTTGCGCCACGGATTCAGAAGCACGGCGTCGCCGATAACCTTGTACGGAGTCATTCCCCCCAGCCTTTCGGCGGCCGTTCGGGTATAAATACTCTCGAATGGGTCGACTCCCATCATCTGCGCGGCAAGGCTTTCCGTGGCCATGACGCTTTGGCCCGCGATGATTACCCCCGGCACGCGAGATCGCGGGCGACGTACATAACCGAGCAATGCGTCGGCGGCGGTGATGCCGTCTATAAGGGAGAATTGCACCGGGAAGGCCTCGAGCAGCGCCGCCACCGCTTTAGCCGCCGCTTGCTCCGTCGGGTATTGCACCAGGCGATCTTCCATTGGCAGCGCCAGGGACACGTTTATAAGATTCAGTGCATACCTTGTTACATAGTGCGTTTTGAGCTTGCCGAAAGTTATCCTGTAGTCCGCATCCCCCCATAGTCGCGCCACGGGATGTCGCCCCAAAAGGTCAGGCGAAAAATCATGCTCCACAAGCTCGTGAGATAAGTCCACTATATCTACCGGCATCAACTTCCCGCCAACCGGCACATGACACGTCACTCTGGAGGGAGCTTTACCTTCAATGGAAACGTCTTCCTCTTCCACATATCCGGCCCTGGCCGCCACTCGTACCACGCCCCGGCCGTCGAAATAATTTCCAAAAGAATTCCTGCCTTCGGCCACCGCCACGTTCGGCCAACCCGCTTCCATTATCCTGCGCACAAGATATAACACCAGCGTGGGATCGGTATACACGCCGACCTCGTCGCGCCGAAGCATGGGTATGATATGCGGTTTGACCACTATGGAAAAATCGTCTTTGCTTTTGCCCGACTTCTTCCAGATGGTTTCGAGGTGCTCGAAAAAGCAGCTATGATCCAGAACGGTATCGAGCATATCCAGCTTTTTATCCGGGTCGCCTACCTGCACTGCCACAAGGTGCTGCGGGTCGACCTCATCGAAAGGATATTCCGGCAAAAGTATGACCTTACGCTCGTAATTTCTTGATAAAAGTCTCGACGCGCGCGCCATAGGCTTGGCGCCATTCCTCGGTGCCGACCTTCAGAAGCTTGCCGTCTTTTCGGAGAGCCTTGGCCTCGCCAAGACCGAACGTAACGACGGCGACATGATAGTTGCCGTCATTCAAGATCTGATCGATCTGCCCATTCC
>CAZDAF010000437.1:0-2860 GCA_964503115.1 uncultured bacterium | reverse complement strand
AGTAACGTGCCTCTTGGGTAAAGAAGGCGGCGTAAGCATTAAGCACGGGGTGGAAAATTGGGGAGAACCAAAGCTCTTGAATGAAATTGAACTGCCTCTGGAAAAGCCGGTGGAAATTATTATTAGTCTGGAAGGTTCTGAACCAGCCACAAAGACGTTCGAATTCATGCCTCAATTCTGGGGGGGAGGCGGCCGTAACGGTTGTCACGGCGGAGATTATTTAAAAACTTACGACCGGGAAGTGGCGTACCTGGACGAACAAATAGGAATATTATTAGACACTTTACGGCAAGAGGGTGTCCTGGAAAGTACAGTTATTGTATTCACTGCGGATCACGGCGAGGAGTTCAACGAGCATGGTTTTGTAGGTCATGTGGAAGGGCTTTATGAGCAGAGTCTTCATGTGCCTCTGATGTGGAGGGCGCCGTGGATATTTCCTCGAGGGAAACGCATCGGCCCGCAGGTTCGGACGATTGATATTGCACCTACCCTTCTGGATATTTTAGGTATGCAACTCGAAGAAAAAATCGACGGAGTTAGTTTACTTCCCCTGGTGAAAGGCAACCCCCTCGATTTGCCGGCCATTGCCGAGAACCAACCGGTTGTAGGGGGGGAGAGCAACTTTTCCTTGCGGCATGGTGAATGGCACCTCATCATGCATCCTGGAAAATTACCCCCTGAACTGTACAACACACAAGAAGATCCGGACGAACAAAATAACGTAGCCAGGGATAATATGGCCGTTGTGAACAGGATGAAATCGGAACTGGAGGCGTTGATTTCCGAGGAACCCCACGTGACGAGGGAAGTTATTATTACGCCCGAAATGGAAAACCGGCTTCGCGCTATGGGCTACCTCAAGTAACCCTTTTGAAGGTGGGGTCCAACCGGTCACGTAAACCGTCGCCGAGGAAATTGAAGCCCATAACCGTAATCAGGATCGCGATGCCGGGGAACGTCGAGAGATGCGGCGCGGTGAGCAAAAAATCGGTGCCGCTGTCCAGCATGGCGCCCCAACTCGGGTAGCCTTGTACTCCCAGCCCGAGGAAGCTCAGCGAGGATTCGGCAAGTATTGCGCCGCCCAGTCCGAAAGTGGCCTGCACCAGCACCGGCGCCATAACGTTCGGGACCACATGCCGCATAATAATACGGAACCTGCCTATCCCCAGCGCACGTGCGGCCTGCACGTAATCCCGCTCCCGCTCGCTCAACACCTGTCCCCTGACCAGCCGTGCGAATCCCACCCAGCCCAGCACGCTGAGAGCGAACACCACGTTGAAATAGCTCGGCCCTAAAACCGCCGTCAGGGCGATTGCAAGTAGTATCCCCAGAAAGGCAAGAAGGATATCCACCACCCTCATTACAATGGTGTCGGTCAATCCGCCAAGGTAGCCTGCCGTCGCCCCTACAAAGACTCCCACCACGACGCTTACCCCCACCGCCATCAACGCCACCGAAAGCGAGGTGCGGGCGCCGAAGATCAGCCGGGAAAAGATGTCCCGGCCAAGCTCGTCCTGCCCGAGCCAGTGCCCGGGACCGGGGCCGGAAAGGTTACCCGCCAGGTCGAGCGCATCGTAGTGATAAGGCGCTATCCACGGCGCGAGCAGCGCCACGGCGCACATCGCAACGATCATCACCGTCCCTAGTTGCATTTGCCGACTTGACTTTGTCATTGTTTCTTCCCGTAGCGTATACGCGGATCGACAAGGGCGTAAGCCACGTCCGTCAGAAGGTTTACGGCGACGTATGTAACGCTTATCGCCAGCACACAACCCTGCACAAGCGGATAATCCCTTGACCGGATGGCCTCGATCAGTAATAACCCCACTCCCGGCCACGAAAACACCGTTTCGGTCACCACCGCTCCGCCCAGCAGCGCGCCGAATTGAAGCCCGATGACGGTGACTACCGGCAACAGCGCGTTGCGAATTATATGCACTATAACTCGCCCGCGCTTAGCGCCTTTCGCCTTTGCGGCGCGAATAAACGGCGCGCCCTGCACCTCGAGCATGCCCGACCTGATCAGCCGCGCGAGTATACCCGCCATGGCGGTACCCAAAGTTATCGCGGGCAACACCAGGTGCGCCAAACCGCCTCCGCCGGAAACGGGGGTCAAACCGAGATGGATACTGAAAAGCAATATCAACAAAGGCCCGAGCCAGAAGTTGGGCATGCTGACGCCGACAAGGGCGAACGCTCCCGCCGCTGCGTCCACTGCCGATCCCGCGCGCATAGCCGATAGCATCCCAAGCGGGAACGATACCAAAAGCGCCACCAACATCGCCGCCAGCGCAAGTCTTATGGTCGCCGGATACCGATTTGCAATAACCTCCAACACCGGTTTACGCATGGAAAAGCTTTTGCCCAGATCGCCGCGAACAAGGCTTGCGAGAAAGCTCAAATATTGCTTGTGAAGGGGGCCGTCGAGACCGAGGTCTTTGCGCATCGCTTCGATGTCCACCGCACGCGCCTGTTCTCCAAGCATTATCGTCACCGGGTCGCCCGGCACCATGCGCAAAAACGCAAACACCAGCGTCGCCACCCCCAAAACCACCGGGATGAGCATCAACAATCGCCTGATAAGCCAACCTCTCACCGCTCGATCCTTACCTCCGGCAGACACATAAAATCCCCGCCGGGACGTATACGCCATCCCTTCACATAGCGCCGGCGAGCCACTACGTCATCGGTATAATAAAGGCTCACGTACGGAAGCTCGTAAGCCGCAATTCGTTGCACCTCGGCATAAATCCGTTTACGCTTCTCTACGTTTGCAGTTGACCTGCCGGCCTCGGTAAGCCTGTCGATCTCTTTGTTTCGGTACCTGTTTCTGTTCATTTGGGTGCCGTTTGGGGGGATA
>CAZDAF010000436.1:0-2864 GCA_964503115.1 uncultured bacterium | reverse complement strand
AAAACCGTCGATGGAAACAACTCCGATATTATCTTTAAATTGGAAAAACACGGCATTTCTACTTATTCTATTCCTGAAGATGCATATTGGTTTTTTAACTACCATGGAATTGCCGGCCTTGTTCACGATGGAATTTATTATTACGTGTCCTGCGGGTCGGTGTTTCGATTTGATCCTTCAAAGTTAATAGTAAAAGCGAGCGTCACAAGCGAACTCATTTCGAATAGACGTATTTTTACGCATATGTTGTTCACCATCGTTCTTATGGAAACTTTACGCTATCAGGGTCTTTATTTTCTTCACGGAGCGGGTCTTGCCGGTCCGAATGGAACTTCCCTGGTCGTAACGGGGGACGGCGCCTCCGGCAAGACGACTTTAACTATAGCGCTTATTCGGCTGGGATGGCGTTGGCTGACCGATGATACGCTTTTGTTAAAAACCGGTTCGGCCGGATTGGAGCTTTTTCCTTTTTGGCGCGAGTTCCACATACCGGCCGGCCTGGCGGAAAGGATCGAGGAACTTCGGTTCCTGCTGGATAAGTCGGCGTATTCTCCTTCCGGCACCAAACGATCTCTAAGGGGAGAAACTCTCTACGGCGACCTCAAGATCACTTCCATGAAGAGCCCCGATGTGGTATTATTTTCGAGGATAGTGGATTCACCGAGCAGCAGGGTGGAAAAGGTCAAAGCGTTGGACGCCGTGAACGAGATAATCCGCAACAGTCCGTTGGTTCTTTTCAGCCAACCTCCTGCGAAGGCTCACTTGGAGGCGTTGAAAGCGCTGGTGGAGAATGCAGTGTGCTATCGGCTTTACTCGGGCAGAGATGTGTTTGAAGACCCGACCGGCGGCGTGTCCGGTATTTTGCGGTTGATAGGTATGGATTAACAACAATACGAGGATGCCATGAGTTTTACAAGACTTTCTTTTGATGTGACCAATGTCTGTAACCTGAATTGTGCTCATTGTTTACGACTGGACAGGGAAGAAGTTTCTCATCTTCCCATGGAGATATTCGAGAAGGCTCTTAACCAGTCCCAAAGGTACGGCACAAAAGTCGTTATCTTTACGGGTGGGGAACCGTTTCTTCATCCGCAATTAACCGATATGGTAGATATGTTGGTTAAAGCAGGCGTGAAATATTACATTGTCACCAACGGGATCAGGACTGACAAAGTGGCAAAACTCATGGAGAACGAGGGTAGGCGCAAGCATTTGATGAGTATTTCGATCAGCCTTGAAGGTTCGACGGAAGAAATCAACGACCGTATACGCGGCAAGGGCGTTTATCGGAAGGTGATGGCAACTACTGCGTATCTGAAGTCCAGAGGTATACCTTTCGGATATAAATTAAGCGTTAACAAGTTTAACGTGAACGATTTGGAGAAATTCACTTTGGATGCAGTTAAACTCGGAGTCGATTACGTCGAGTTCAGCCATATACATCCAACGCCGGGGTTGATAGAACATGGGTTGATGTTGCCTCGGGCGCGATGGAATGAGGTTACCGGGGAGATATTGCGACTGTCGAAAATTGTAAAGCTGAATATCGTTCATTGCGCGGGCGCCTATTCCCCGTGGTCGTTCTACCAGTGCGCTTCAATGCAGATGACGGACATCCATATCGATTGCCGTGGAAACTTGTGTGTGTGTTGTATACTCCCGTATTATACGAGCGGTGACGAGGAAAAAGATAAATTGGTATTAGCCGGCAACTTGGCGGAAATGGATTTATGGGACGCCCACAAACGGTTGGTGGCGATTATCGCGCGCCTTAATCAAAGCAAAATACGTAAAATCGCCGAGGGAACCTTTTCAGAAAGTGACCATTATCCTTGTATTTATTGCCTGAAATACTTTGATAAGCTAAACTGGATAAAGGAGTTGGATCCTGGTAACGAATGGATAAAGGACTGAAATCTCCGGCCAATGGGGGGTATGATAAGATGTTCTTTAAAATTCGGAAAAAATTGTCTTGGGCCGTTGTCTTCTCAGCGCTGTTTTTGATATGCGCTTGCCCGGGTAGCAGCGGGAGCGACAGTAACGATACGTATCCTACAGGTTTTATGTTGGAAGTAACTCTCGGGGGAGGGGAACCCGAGGTTAATGTAACGCCGCCTTCGGAGACGGGAGAATCCTATTTTGGACGTGCTGGAGTGACTTTAGATTCGGAAACCCATAATGTGCGGGTCGAGTCGACCTCTGCTAACCAGGCCGGAGAGAAGTTGGAAATCACGTTAGAAGTGACCAATGAGAACTCCGCGGTTCTTCAGAGGGTCTGGTTGATTGTAAAGTCACTGGATGAAAACGTTGTGGTCGATTCGTCGAGTGCGGACGGTTACATTGGCGATGGTATTTATTATTTTCTGGGGAACATCGGGACAGGGTCTAGCGCAACGGCCACTGTTGTGTTTGATGTTCCCTCGCAGGCAACTTCTTTCGCAGTAGTGTCGGATGTGGTTTCCGTGCGTGATCGCATTGTTTTCCAGTTTATTCCGGGCGGGAATTCGGAAGTATGGACAGTGGACATGGATGGGGGAGATCTTTTCCGGGTGGTGGAGATCGAATCTCCGGATTTTTCCTTTGTGCCGGTATATTCTCCGGACGGAGGATGGATAGCTTTCGCATGGGGACATCCTAATTATGCGGATATAGGATTGGTCAGAGCGGACGGAAAAGATGCAATCAGGCTGACGTGTTTCGACGATTATTCATATCCGGGAGGATTCACCCCGGATGGGAAAAAGCTGTTTATATTGCACTACGAAGAAACGCTGGGAACGGCGGATATCTATTTGCTGGAGCCGGTATTCAACGGCGGCGTGCTCATCGCCGTCGCGCCGTTCGGGCTGTGGGACGAGTACGGC
>CAZDAF010000435.1:0-2876 GCA_964503115.1 uncultured bacterium | reverse complement strand
TGTTTAATTATGGCATATCCCAGGCCGATAATAACAAGAACGGAGGGAAAAAAGGTCCATGCGATATTTATCTTTCCCAATATTACTACGCCCAACATTATTGTAATACCGCCTATGCCTCCTAAAATAAAAGTGAAAATCACCACTTTCATTTTCTGGCGAGCAAGAGGATCGATGGATTTACGATATGAATAAAACATGACGGACACACCCAGTACCGTCATCAAAACAATATGTATCAGAAATGCCGTATCTACTTTAAGGTAAAAATATACGTCGGAATACGAATAACGATATAATACTATCAATGGTATCGTTGTTATGAGAATAAAAGCTATGAAGTATTTTCTGTTCCTTACCGTTTCGGGAAAATGAAGACCGAATAATAAGAGAGACGGGCCGACAAGGGGGAAAAAATAAAGTAGCAGGTGGTTATTATTCGTAATGCAAGCCTCCCAAAGCGAGCCGCATACTATTGCTACTGTCGTTCCCAGTAATAAAAATGACCGGGCGGCGGGAGAATCGGACCTCAGGTAAAACACCACTATTCCCGCTCCCGCAAAAATAATTCCGAAAACAGTCCATATCAGATATAATTTCAGAAAATCATTTTTCCTCAATATGGAAACGGGAACTGTTTTCTCCAGACTTTTGCCGCTCCTTAAAATGGTGTAAGTCAACGGAGTGCCTACCTCGGAGTTATTGACGATTTTCCATATCTCATCGGATGTTTTTACCGGGTGGCCGTTAACAGCCATTATTATGTCCCTACCCTTTATACCCGCTTTGATGCCCTCCCAATCGGATGAAAATATCAAGTTGACGAGGTTGTTCTTAAAAACAAAAAACCCCGGGAAAGGTTGATTAATCAGATGTTCGGTTGCAATAAAACTGTATATGCAAATGGTGAGGCACGCAGTTGCTATCAAAGCAATTATGCTATTCCGATTTCGTTTGGATACGTACATTTCTAAATCAACTTATTTAAAACCTTTAAGAAACGCCTCTCAAATTCTCCTGCTGTTCATTTTAAGTGAATTTAATTTCAAATGAAAACACTAAAAAATACCGAATTGTACTTTGTGTAGCATATTTTTTCTTCAACGTCAATCGAAAACCTAAAAAATTCTTCCGGTTTTCCCGTATAAGCATATATAAATGAGACGACAATATTGATCCCTTTCTTGAAAAATAAAAGTTGTTCGACTGCGATTCAATTAACGCCGGCGTAATTAAAAAATAAATTCTCTCGTTTTGGCTATAATTTGCCCTCCATAAGGAAAGTCGATCCATTCGTTTTTGCAATTCTTACAATACAACAAACTTCATCCCACACAATGAGGCGTTCGTGGAGCTTGCTACCGATGCGTTGGCCGGCGTAGCCGGTTCTATTGCTTTCGAGTTAACGTTATGCTACGATGGTTCCACTTGAAGCGCTTATAAAACGCAAACAGTGACAACGGTTTAATGGAGTTTTGTTTTGTGGGTGGAGATATTGTCGAAATCGACGGGTTGACCGAACTAAATCGAAAGATGTAGTTTAAGTACTCAAGTATATTAAAGCACAAGAAAAAGGAGGGAAAATAGAATGGATAGCGGAACTTCCGGCGACCTGGCTGCATTTCAGGAACTTGCGGAGCGGTTTGCAAAAAAGGAAATTTTACCCGATGTGCTTGATCGCGACTATTACCCATTTGCCGAATTTAACGAAAAGGCAGTGGAGGTCGCGTCATCCATCGGCTTGTTGGGTTTGACACTTCCCGAATCGTACGGCGGCAGCGCGCAGGGTATGAAGGCGTTGGCGGCGGTGCTCGAGGTACTTGCCCGGACGGACGCATCAACGGCGGCGATTTTATTATGCCAGACTCTTGCGCGTGCGGTGCTTATCGAACTCGGCCCGGAGGAGTCGGCCAGGAAATGGGCGGCGCTCGACGAAAGCGGCGGGGCGCCCCTGCTGGCGGTTCCAATTTATTCCGACCCGGACGAACTGCCGGATAGCGTTACTTCTGCAACGTCTCCGGATGGGATCAAGCTGGTGGGCGATTTCGATTATCTGGCATGTCTGCCTGTGGCCAAGGCGGCGATAGTGCCTGCGAGCGATGACAAGGGTAAAATCCGCCTCTTTCTGGTCGAACTTGACGCAAAGGGAGTCAAGGTCGGCGACCCCGTCGTAAGCCTCGGACTCAAGGGTTGCCCGGTGGCCGACCTGAAGCTCGATGGCGTAGTTGTCTCCTCGAGCGCCATGTTGGGCGGCGATGCGGGTGCGAAAAAATACGCGAAAGTCGCAGAACGCTTCCGAGGGCCTCTGACCGCCATAGCTCTGGGCACACTCCAGGGAACATACGGCGTGGCCCTGGATTATTGCATGGAACGATACCAGGGGAAGAAAATGATTGTCGAGCATCATATGATCAGACGGATGCTTTCGAATATGCTCATGTGGATAGACATCGCCTCGCCGCTGGTCGCTCACGCATGCGAACTGGCCGACAGCGGCGTGGATTGTTCCGGCACCGAACTCGTCTCCATCCAGGAAGCCGTCACATCCGCATTAACTCAGGTCACTACCGATGGTGTCCAGACCCTCGGCGGGTACGGATACATGCACGATTACGGTCAGGAAAAACGCATGCGCGACGCCAAGCAGTTACAGGCAATGCTCGGGTCCTCGCCCACGAGGGTGATGAAGATAATGAACAGGCGCCTTGCCTGACAGACAGAAAAAAAGCGCCTGATACAATTCAATTTCCGCTTGTCGGATTACTCATAGCGAAATTTTTTCTGGTAATAGAGGATGTCGATAAATGGAACTCTCGGCTAAATGTCATTCCGAGCGCAGTCGAGGAATCTCAGCAATTCCCATAGGTTGAGACCCT
>CAZDAF010000434.1:0-2901 GCA_964503115.1 uncultured bacterium | reverse complement strand
ATTACACCCAGTTGGTGCTTTTTCACTTACATCAACCGGGAATCAGGGCATGCATATAGTTGCCTGTCGGATAGTTGTGTCATATACTTCCCTAGAAGGTTTCGATAAATGGCAAAACACAACGACTTTGAACAAAGTGCATGGTGATAATGTCTTAATTCTTTGAGGTTTTTCTTGCGAATTTTTTTTGGGACGCCTTATTCAGCGAGGGAATAAACGATGAGATACCGAAGCTTATCGGCGATAAAACATGCCGTGGGTATACTGCTCGCCATTGCGATCTTCAACACCGGCGCATGGGCGAGAACATTGTACGTGAAAGCGGACGCCACAGGTACCGATCCGACGGGACTCACTTGGGAAGACGAAGATGCCTTCACTGTCATTCAGGACGCTATGGACGCTGCTACTGACGAGGACGAAATTTGGGTCGCGAAGGGAACATATTACGTCCCGGCAAGTTTGGCCACCTCCGAAGCGGTTCTCACTATGAAGGATGGTGTGGCGGTTTACGGCGGCTTCTATGGGACAGAAGAGAATCTCTCCGAACGCGACCTGACCACTAACGAGACTAAACTCGACGGCAATGGCGAGAGTTACCACGTCGTTGTAGGGGCTTCGAACGCTGTGTTGGACGGCTTTACAATTACAGGAGGTAACGCTGCCGGGGACGACCCTGATGATAATGGCGGAGGCGTATACAACAAAGACGTAAGCAACCTCGTTATATCCAAATGCATTATCGAAAATAACTCCGCTAACGACGGCGGCGGGATATACAACTATTATTATTCGACGCCTACCGTAACAAACTGCATCTTACGAAATAACTCGGCATACCGTGGCGGCGGGATGTTTAATAACGAGTCAACGCCCGAGATAACCAACTGCACATTCAACGGTAACTCGGCAGATGATCGTGGGGGTGGAATTTACAGTTACGATAATTCTTCACCCGTAATAACCAACTGCATTCTATGGGGCGATTCCGCAGGTACGTCCGGAAATGAGATATATGACACTGGGAGCTCTTCTTCAGACGTTGAATACAGCGACGTCCAGGGAGGATACACCGGTGCTGGAAACATTAACCAGAACCCTCAGTTGGAGTCCGAATTGCATCTCAGCCCCGACTCGCCTTGCATAGATCATGGTACCGAGGCCGGCGCGCCGAGTGACGACATTGAAGGCTTTGAGCGCCCTTCAGGGTTGTATCCCGACATGGGCGCATACGAATATCAATTCTCGACGGGCACTTGTTGGATCAGTCTGGTCTGCCCGGTAAGCGTTAGTGAAAATTCTCCAATAATTTGTGAGATCGCATACAACGGCTCAGAATGCGCCGATACTCTATCTTTGGGTATCAACAACACTTGTGCCGGCGCTACCGTGACCGACGATTTAGATGGTACTGGCAGTTATAACGCTCCGGAGCAGGGTGAAGACGCGGGGCCGGGCTCATGCGTGGCGGAGGTTCAGATGGTAGCGGATGGCGAGTCCGATTCTGAAATCGTCACTATTAACGAGGCTGAAGCCGGGCCGTCATTTTACCTCGAATTCGGCAATGAGAGGATTTATGTATACATAACCCCTCTGGAAGACACCGAGGTTGACCGGTACATTATTTACTATAGCAGTGTGGAAAAAGATCTTAACAGCGACCCACCCACTTCCAACTCCGAAACAGTGGATTATTGCGGTACGCATGAGGAAGAAGCGGAAATAAGTATTAAATCGATTGCCACTGAATGCAAATACACTATAGAAGGCCTGAATAACGGAGTGACGTATTACGTGCGCGTCAGGGCCGTGGATACGTCCGACGACGAAAGCGAATTATCGGAAATAAAATCCGTAACGCCCCAGGAAACACAGACGCTAATGGACGCCATCGGCGAATCCGGAGGCTGTGCGGCAACGTCTCCGGGGCGAGATGCGGACATTGCCGGCACGTTGCTGATGTGCTTTATATGGGCGCTGTCGTTTGCGGCGCTGCGAAGGCGATTGATACATGCAAGGAGAGTAAAATGAGGCGCCCGGGTGCCACGGGCACGCGAAGCTTGCCCGTGCTTATATCGGAAGATCAACAACATTCACGGATAAGCCTTCGGCGTATCCGTGGCACCCAGTTCGTAGGGGCGACCGGCCGGTCGTCCTTACGGCGCCTGATAGCGCTCTTGTCGATTATCGTTATTATTCTTGCCCCGGCTGCTGTCTTTTCCGAAGGAGAATCGACGGACAAACAACCGAAACGTTCTTACTTCAGCTTCACATTTCGAGGCGGATTTTGGATGCCGGAAGATTCGACTTTCCGAAAGTTCTATGGCAGGTGGAGTAACGACATATATTACATGGAACTCGGTTTCTATCCTCTACGCAACCTCCTCATCGGCGGCGCCGTCGGCGGCTATTACCAGCGCAGCCACACACTCGGCACCGAAAGCGGCGAGGAGTCGGGAGAAGACCTGACCTTAACCATGATACCGTTCGAGGTCAGTGCGGGATATCGGTTTCGCTTCAAAGACAGCCAGCTTATAGTGCCTTTTCTTGCCGGGGGATACGACTGGGTTTATTTCCATGAGGAACCCGATCCGGGGCGCTTCACAGACGGCTGGAAAGACGGTTTCGCGGCATGGGGAGGTGTTCTTATTCTCCTGGATAAAGCCGACCCGGAAGCTGCAATGAATTTGAGAAAACACTACGGCATCGAGCATACTTACTTCGAGATGAGCACCAGATACAGCTTCATAGGCGAAGATGAAGGACTGGACCTCCGGGGATGGGTTTATATGCTCGGCCTTACGTTTGATTTCTAAGGATTCGAGAGAATAAGCGCGAAGAAGATTAAACCACCAAGGCACGAAGAACACAAAGGGCGAAACCCCACTGTCGTGAGCAACC
>CAZDAF010000433.1:0-2906 GCA_964503115.1 uncultured bacterium | reverse complement strand
TTATCCGGGCTCTTATGTTCCAGGTACTGATATTCCTGCCCATTGGATTGTTTTTAGCGTGGAAATGGACGGCGTGGAGCTGGATGTACCTGGTGGAGCCTCACAGTCATGGGAAATTCTGGACATGGCTGGCCGTGTTGTCCTATGTCCCCGCCATGATAGCCGGTTTCCATATAGGGTACATGTGCATCCGGACAGGTAAGAAGGGGCAGGCGAATTGGTACCTGGCCGGGGCATCGCTTGCCGTAGTGCTGATCACTGTCGGAATGTTGGGAAGACTTTACCACGTCTCGAACAATTACCTGCCACCTTCGAGGATAAGCGAGGCTCCCGGCTGGTTCGGGAACGGTTGGTTCATGCTATCCATGCTGGTGATCACCGTTGTGTTTGTGGGTGGTCTCAGTTATGTTTTGCGCCTGAATGCCGCCGACCGTGAGCGAACGGCAAGGGAAGCCTTTCCCAGCCCGGCAGAATCCTGAGAGCGAATCTCACCGTAACAGTCAACTCATAACCCATGGCCCCGGAATCGCCGCTCGGCGGTTAACCGGGGCCGGTTTTTCATGAAACGCATGATTAAGCGCCACGGCGCGGCCATTGAAGGGCCGGGGGGCGTGTGATACACTCGGAATCCGTAAGAACATGGAAAAGCTGCAGGCCATAAAGGGTTTCAAGGATATTCTGCCCGATGATTCGCCTAGATGGCGCACTGTCGAAGTTGCGGCGAGTGATGTTTTTGAAGCATACGGTTACGCTGAAATTCGCATACCCACACTCGAATATACCGAACTCTTCGCTCGATCCATAGGTTCGGAAACGGATATAGTCGAGAAGGAAATGTACACCTTCGAGGATGCCGGTGGGAGGTCGCTTACTTTGCGACCCGAGGGAACCGCCGGGGTGGTAAGGGCTTATATCGAAAACGGCCTATTCAAAAGCCGCCCGCGATCAAAAGTGTATTACATCGGGCCTATGTTTCGCCGCGAGCGGCCGCAGAAAGGCCGACTGAGGCAATTCCACCAATTGGGCGTCGAGGCTTTCGGCACGGATGCGCCGATGGTGGACGCCGAGCAGATAGCAATGCTCGATATGTTGTTCGCAAAGCTCGGCGTCGAGTCGATCGAGCCGGTTATCAATTCCCTCGGTTGCCCCAAATGCCGACCTTCATATAGAGAGAAGCTTGTGGACTTCCTGGCCGCCATTCCCGAGAAAGACCTTTGTCCGAATTGCCTGAGGCGCCGGGCGACAAACCCCATGAGGGTGCTTGATTGCAAGAATGAGCGGTGCGGGAAAGCGCTCGAAAACGTGCCCACGATATTCGACGACCTGTGCGATTCCTGCCGGGCACATCACGAGGCGGTCGAGAAATATCTCGACATTTACGGAGTTTCTTATCGGTCGGACCCGCGACTGGTGCGCGGATTGGACTACTATATCAGGACGGCCTTCGAGTTCGTCTCGGACAAGCTGGGCGCTCAGGGCGCCGTGGCCGCCGGCGGAAGGTACGACGGCCTGGTCGAGGAGCTTGGCGGCCCACCGACTCCCGCCGTCGGCTTCGCAGTGGGAACGGAGCGCCTCATGATGCTGTTGCCGTCACAAACGGAAACCAGGCCGCCGGACGTATTCATGGCGTTACTGGGTGATCGAGCGACGGCATTCGGGTTAAAACTCTCCCAGGCTCTAAGAGCGCGGGGGTATCGTTGCGAGATGGATTATCAATCGCGCGGGCTGAAAGGCCAAATGAAATTCGCCGGCCGCCTCGGCGCGGCTTTTGTACTGATTGTCGGTGATGGGGAAATGGACTCAGGCAAAGCGGTGCTCCAGGATATGGCAGAGGGGCGCAAGGAATCCATCGGGATCGATGAAGAAATAAAACAGGTAGCCGACGCTGTGGCTGTAGCTTTGGGAAAATAGCAACCGAACTGGTCGAAGACAAGAAAAAGCAATGCCTACACGTAGTGCACGAGGGAGATTGGGCAAATTCGACCGATTATGCTATTCCTATATGCGACCTCGTTTTCCGGTCGTTTCGCTATAGGAGAGGAGGCTGACGATGAAAAAGGCGGCTTTGATCTTACTGATTCTCATCATGGGTGCTGAGGAAATACCTCGGGTGAAAATCGGGCAAATGATCCGCGTCGGCGGTATCGAGTTTACCCCTACGTTGGTCGAGTTGCGGCAGGTAAAGATAAAAAAACCGGGATGGCCCACGGCCAAGGCGGGAACAAGCGAAAATTATTATGTCGTGCTGACTTTCAAAATGGAGAATGTGACCGACGTGCAGGTAATCGATCCGGGCGCCGTCCAGGGAAAAATGGAAGATCAGTTCGGAAATATCCACAAGGCCGTGAAAAAAGAAGATATTTGCCAAAATTGCGATATTATCGAAAAGATCGACTCTGCCGAGCTATTACCCGGAGATTCTCTGGAGATGATTGCGATATTCGAAGCGCCTAAAATTAAAAAGGCCGAGCTGTTCACCGTGGAGCTTTCTTTCGTCAAGGATAATAAAGGTGAAACCGGGCAAGTATCGGTTTTATTCGACAGGTCGGATATCAAGCAGTGAAGTAAAATCGTCCGTCCCAACGCCGCTTCGGCGCAATTATTCTTTCCACAAACCCAGCCTGTTCCGGTAAGTGTGTGCCGCTCGATTAGGCACGGATCTGCCCGTCCGGGCAAGCTCCGCACTAAGAACGTCGCACTAAGAACTGATTACTGCGCCCTCGTCCGCGTGGGAGCGTAACATTCCGTGCCAGAAATTCGACAAACTGCATCGAATGGCCGAGTTTTCGACAGTCCGACGAGACCGGAACGCCCTACTTTTTCTTTAGAAAAAGAAAAAGTAGGCAAAAAGAAACCTGGTTACCGCTCGCTTACGCTCGCGGGGTAGTCTTTCTCGATAGCCGAAT
>CAZDAF010000432.1:0-2924 GCA_964503115.1 uncultured bacterium | reverse complement strand
GAATCGTGATATAATCTACTCTGGTATAATTTTTTTCATTCTGTCTTGTGGCTCGATCATCGGGTTGAGCACTCAGAGGATGCTGGGCGGACCGGTGAAGAGCTTTACGGCAACCTTAGCTTCAGTAGCAGGTACATTACTAAAACTGTGGGACTCCACTGTGATCGTGACCGGAACGTTGGTACAATCAGCCCGGTTTCAGATCGAAATAGTAAGCGGCTGCAACGGAGTTTACGTTACTACCTTACTTGTTGCCGCTATAATTGCCACCCCTGCATCTTGGCGAAGAAAATTGCCGGGAATATTGGTCGGTGCTACGGTGGTTTACGTTTTTAACCTTGTACGGCTAGTGAGCTTGTTTATTATCGGGACTTACACTTCTATGGAGGTGTTTGATTTTTTCCATGTTTACATATGGCAAACCCTGGTGGTGTTTATCGCGCTGGCCTTTTTCATGGGCTGGATCGGAACCCTTCCCGCCCCGGAGACCGGAAGCGACTGTGCGGATAGCGGGGATGATGGCGAGGATGTTGATCCTGAGCATAGTGATAATACCGCTCTGGATCGCAGCGGCTCCACTATATAACCAGGCTCTTGCCGGAGGACTGGACATATCACTCTACTTGTTCGAGCCCGGTGATATGGGGCACAGGGTCGCGCTTAAAGACGGCAGTATAAAATGCAGTCGATGGGTCCACGGCTTGATGCCCCTGGAATTCAATACCAAGGCAAGGCACATCACTTACAACGGTGTTATACTGATCGTACTTTTGTTGGCGTCGCCTATCCCCTTTAGGAAGCGATGGGCGCTGACTCTGGTGCTTTCAATGCTTGCGTTGTATCTGTTTCACGTGGCGGTACTTATCGTATCAGCAGTCAACCCGTTTCCTTTTTCCACACCGCCATTTCCTTCCAATATGTCGCCGTACATCAAGCGTTTTGATCCTATAACGTGGACTGTGACATTCAGATTGGTGAAAGCGCTCTACGATGGAGGTTGGGCGCTGGCGCCTCTTATTATCTGGGCCGTCGCTGTCAGGAGAAGAGCGTTTTAATATGATTTTTGAGCTCTCCGGCACGCCTCGTCAGCCCTCTTGTCCTTAGGACCTGGACAACAAAGTTGTCCGGGCCGCCCGCCTGTGGGTTTGCAACATTGTGGTGCAGCCTTTCAGGTTGCAATCAATGCCCGTACGGGCGCTGAAAGCACAGTTTTTTTGCCACTTTGACTCAATTCATCCCGTGCCTCCGGCGCCAAGCTTACATGTATATATCCTAAACATATATTCAGACTCTCGGAGGATATAAGCGGTTTGTGGATTGCCGGATAAGTTTTTATTGAATCCGGGTCATAGTTGTGGTATTATCAAATAGACGGCGGATGGAAGACTATGATCGCACAATAGTCGGCGGGGGAAAGCAGGCCCAAAAACAGCTGGAACTTCCCCCGACCTTGCGTATTACATTGAGCTTCTCGAAGGGGCCGCTCAAAGGTGAACGCATACGCCTGACCAAAACGGTAATGACCGTAGGCCGGAAGTCGCCCGCCGACATTATCGTCCCCGATCCGACGGTCAGCGGTTCGCACGCCCGTTTCGAGATAGTCAACGGTATCGTAACGCTTTTCGATTCCCAATCCACGAACGGAACTTTCATAAGCGGCGAAAAGATCAACGAAGCTACTGTCAACAACATGGACGAGGTGGGATTCGGAGACACTCGCGCCCTGCTGACCGTAGTTCACGATCCGTACGGGCTATACTCGGACGATTTCGGGCCGGGGGATTCGGGTGTCGAAAAGCAGCCCGATAGCACCGTCGTAAAGGCCCCGCCGTTCGATCATTGCCTGATAGGCGGCTATAACCCTCACCAGAGGGAAGTGCTCGAATCGTTGATTCCCGAAAAGAAGCTGTCTAAAGAATGCAATCTGGTGGCGACCGGAGGCGAGTTTGTCGAAGCGGCGGCGGTCGCGTTCAGGGACGCAAAACCCATCGATATTGTAATAACGGAAATACGGATGCCACTGCTTAACGGAGTGCAGGCGACGATAGCGTTTCGGAACATGGAAAAGGCTTTCGGAGTGGCCGAGCCGGCGCCGATTGTGTTGTTTTCCGAGTTGGCCCGCGACGCCAACGTCGCAAAGGCGGTCGAGTACCTCAAGCCCGCGAAGTATCTCCAGGCCGTCGATGACCTTATGGAATTCCACCGCCGCGCCGATGCGCTCATCGATAGACTCATCCAATTGGGCCGCAAGCGCAAAAGCGTTTGAAACATGCGAACGGAATAATAAAAAATGTAACGCCGCCATCCTTGGCGGTAAAATGCAAGTATCTGTTTTTCCTCATAACCACATGCCCGTACGGGCGTTACGTAAACAGTCCTTTTTGCAAGAAACAAGCGGGACAGTGTTAATGTCGGCCCCGCTTGTTTTTGGTTTTCGCTTATGGAATCGGGTAGTGGTATCCCATATCAACGGTTACGATGTCGGGCATCCCGTTGATTTGAGTAGTGTATAAATCCATGCCAAGAGCTGCGGCAGTGCCACTACCGACGTTAACACAAGGACTTGTTGGGAATAGATAGTAATTTCCGTTAGGTCCGGTTATAAACATCGGATCGGCGTTGATGTTGCCGAGGCCGGCGTACCCCCCTTCCACATCGCTGTATGCTACGATCGTTGGGACACCGGCATATATCTGAGGATTAGAGGGCGCCGTGTTGCCCCATAGAATGCAGTCGGTTAAGAAAGGTGTACCACCTGTTCTACTATAGAATGCACCTCCGCTGCCGGTACCTCCTACTCCCTGGTTTGCACTGAAAGTACAATTGGTTATTACAGGTGAGCCGTCATAGCTGGCAACAGCTCCTCCCGCTTGTGCGGTATTATTTATAAAGAGGCAGTTATTAATCATTATCACAAATTCCGA
>CAZDAF010000431.1:0-2924 GCA_964503115.1 uncultured bacterium | reverse complement strand
CTTTTGAGCGCGGTATTGTTGTTAAGCGTGGTGGGCTTGGTAAATTTAGTCAGCGCCTCGCCCACGCCGAACTTTTGGCATCGCCAGTTGATCAGTTTTGTGATAGGTTTCGGGATGATGATGCTGGTGGCGGGGATTCATTACCGCCTGTTTGAACAAGTCGCCTATCCCTTCTATGCCCTTATTATGATGTTCCTTCTATTGACGGTGCTTTGGGGTACGCTGATAGGCGGGTCGCGGAGTTGGCTCCGTATCGGCCCTTGGTCAATGCAGCCTTCGGAATTCGTCAAAATAGCCACGGTACTCGCCATGGCGAAGTATTTTCACGATCAGCATGTCGGAGGACCCTACGGGTTGCGACAACTTTTAACCCCCGCTTTGATTGGGTTGTGCCCGGTTACTTTGATAATGCTACAACCGGACCTGGGTACCGCCACTATGCTGGGATTTATAGTGGTTGGTATGATTTTATTTGTGGGAGTCAGACGCCGTTTGATTGTGGTAGGGGTGGTGCTGGCGATGGTCATGGCGCCGCTGTCGTGGAAAGTCATGAAAGCACACCAAAAGGATCGTATTTATGCTTTTATTAATCCCGGAGTCGATCCTACCGGAACCGGATACAACGTTATACAGAGCATGGTCACTGTGGGGTCCGGCAGGGTTGTGGGCAAAGGTTATAAGCTCGGTACACAAACGGCGCTGAAATACCTGCCGGAAGTTCATACTGACTTCGTTTTCAGTGTACTGGGAGAAGAATGGGGGTTTATCGGGTGCTTTATTCTTCTCGGGTGTTTTCTTTTTTTGCTGCTCTGGGGAATTAAGATAGCCGCCGGCGCCAAAGATCGTTTTGGAGCTTTGACGGCTTTAGGCGTGGTGCTGCTGATATTCTGGCATACGGTAATCAACATAGCAATGACTTTGGGGGTGTTTCCGGTGGTTGGAATTCCACTGCCCTTCCTTAGTTACGGAGGCAGTTTTCTAATATCCGTATTTGTGGGAATGGGGATGCTTATGAGCATCGAGGAGAGGCGTTTTATGTTTTGACGCGGGCACTATTCATTGGCCTGATTTTTCCTTTATTTCCTCAATTTCATCGTAAAGTCGCTCGACCTTCTCACGCAGATCCGATATATACTGATAGTCTATGTCTTTGTCCCAGACCACGGCGTTGTGATAAACCCGTCCCATTTTAATCAAGGAGTTGCATATTGAAAAGATTCGCTTTTTTATCTCAGCGGTTCCGGGCCCTTTTTTCCTGGCGGCTCGTCCCCTTAAGTTAGCCACCCAGATGTCCAGGTTTCCGGCGAAGTTATTCAACAGTGTTGTTTTGGGCAATTGCGCCCTGCTGGGTGCCGGCGTGCCCATGATTACTTCTTCAACCATAAGATCATAACCTTTCCAGATTCTTTCTATCTGATTGCCGAAGTATTCGAAGTCCTCTTCCGTGTATGATTCGCCGTCCGGGTCTTCTCGTAATTGCGCTTCGCGGACTTTCCTTTTCTTCTTCATTGTTGCAGTCATATTTTCAGTGGGTGGAGGAGAAGTCGGTGTAGGGGGTTTCGGCACAGGTTCGAGTTCCGTCGGGGGCTCAATAGTAGGTTCCGGAATCTTTTCGACGACGGGTATTGCAGGTTTTGGCACGGGCTCTTTTAAGCCACGGAGTGTGAAAATAAGGCCTGTGAGAGAAAGCAAGACCCCCAATAGCGCCATACCATACCAGCGGCGGGCATCCCCCTCGATGCCACGCCAAAATTTCGCAAGTGTCACACCAAGAAGCGCTAATCCGATAATAAGCGTCGGCAACCCGATGTGCATGCTCTATTTCCTCCTCGATTCGGTTTTTTCTTTATCGTTGCGATCATAATAGACCGTCATAAGCGTCAACCCTTGAGCCGGCGCAGTGGGGCCTGCGCGCCTTCTATCCCTTGCATTAATTATATCCTTTACTTCCTTTGGCGCAATCCGCCCACGACCCACCTCAACCAAAGTGCCCACTATGTTGCGAACCATATGTTTCAAAAAGGCCGTTGCTTCAATGTCGAATATCACTCTGTCCGCGTCAACGCGCTTGATTTTCAGCCGCCTGATTACTCTGACGGTATTTTTTGAAGCGCATCCTGAACCACGGAAACTGCGGAAATCGTGCTCTCCCCTAAAATACCGCGCAGCCTTTCGCATGGCCTCAACATCGATGTCCATTGGGAGATGCCATACGCGGTTTCTATCAATTGCCGGAGCCACCCGTCCGGTGAAAACCTCGTACCGGTACCATTTCCCACCGGCGCTACGTCTGGCGTCAAAGCCGGGGTCGGCGCGAGCCGCATCGAGGACTCTAACGTCTTTCGGCAAATTGGCGTTCAGCGCTCCCACCCATTCATCCGGCCCAAGCCGGGCGGTGGTGGAAAAATGCGCTACCTGCCCTCGAGCATGAACTCCGGCATCCGTCCTGCCCGAACCGGTCACACGAGAACGATTACCGCTAATTTGCTCAATTGCCTTTTCGATTTCATCCTGCACGGTTCGCTCTTGCGGTTGAAATTGCCAGCCAGCAAAGTCAGTACCATCATATTCTATGACAATTCGGAATTTCCGAGGTTTCATTTACAATCTCAAGAATTTTTCTTTACCACAAAGGCACGAAGGCACAAAGTAAAAGGAAAAAACAAAATCATTTTCTTTCTTCGCACCTTTGTGGTTTATGATAGTGGATTTCAACTGCATTTTCATGGTTAGGGCATTGAGATTTCATTTACAATCCCAATCATTTTTCTTTTTTCGCGCCTTTGTGGTTTATGAAGAAACTCCTCGGCAATAAAGTCGGGAAGTCTGGGATATGCGGGGGTAATTCCCGGATCGCCCGTACTTATTCTCGAGTGATGTAAGACACTAACAGAAATAAAAGTCGAAAGCGTTTTTTAATATTT
>CAZDAF010000430.1:0-2976 GCA_964503115.1 uncultured bacterium | reverse complement strand
TAAGTATTACACCCAGTTGGTGCTTTTTCACTTACATTAACCGGGAATCAGGGTTGAATAACATTCATTTTACTCCATACTTCACATTTTACACTTTATGCACTACACTTTATACTTTTATTAAATTTGTTTACCAATTAATTTTGATGAAGAACATTGAAACCTTAAACGCTGCCAACCCTAAATTCTCTCCTGTCGCCGCTTGCCAAAATACCCGGTTAAGCACTAATGTAATAAAGGTGGGGAAAAGGAATTATTAAATGATGGATCAAAACCCTCTTCACGACATCTTGAATGCAAAATCAATCGCTTTCTTCGGAGCTTCGAACAGACCCACTGCAATGGGTACGACCCAGATAATTCATCTTCTTCGAGGCGGTTACGAGGGCAAGGTTTTTCCCGTGCACCCTCGAGAGGAAACAGTGATGGGCGTGTCCGCTTATCAAAAAGTCGCCGACCTCCCTGAAGTTCCGGATATGGCGGTGCTTGTGCTGCCCACGCGTATTGTGCCCGACATTCTCGATGAATGCGGGAAAAAAGGAATCAAGCGCGCCGTTATAATAAGCGGCGGTTTCAAGGAACGCGGCAGGGAGGGAGTTAAACTCGAGGAAAAACTCAAGAACGTCGCCCAAAAACACGGTATTCGCTTCGTCGGTCCTAACTGCATCGGAGTCATAAACGCCCATCGAAAACTGAATTTCACTTTCTTTTCTTATACGCTGGGTCCCGGCCCCATGGGGCTACTCAGCCAATCGGGAACTTATGTCACGCAGGTTTTACCTCACCTTGGGAACCTCGGGATGAATTACTCGAAAGCCGTCAGCCTGGGCAACGAGGCCAATATCGACATAGTTGACGGCATCTCCTACCTCGGCGAAGACCCCGACACAAAAGCGATAGCCCTATACATCGAGGGCATCAAGCGCGGTAGAGAATTCGTCGAGACGGCAAAGCGCGTTTCCATGAAGAAACCCATCGTGGCCTATTTCGTGGGTGGGACCGATGCCGGGTCGAGGTCCGGCGCGAGCCATACCGGCGCTATGGGCGGGAACGACATTGTTTACGACGGCGTATTCAAACAGTGCGGCATTATCAGGGCGCCCACCGTCGAACACCTCTATGACTGGACATGGGCACTCGCCACCACCCACCTGCCGAAAGGCGAACGAGCCGCTATCATCAGCCACTCCGGCGGGCCCGTTACTTCAATGGCGGATGCGTGCTCGCGAAATAACATCGAGGTACCCGTTCTGTCCGACGAAACTCAAAAAATTATCGCGCCCATGGTGCCGCACACCGGCTCCACGGCCAACCCGATAGACCTCACCTTCAGCATGAACCCAGGCGTCATGATGGGAGAAATACCTAAAGCGATTTTCAACTCCGGTGAAGTGGATGCCATAATGATACACGGAATAATGGGATCGAGTATGATCAGAACAATGAGAGAGGAAGCCCCGGACCTTGTACCGAAAGATATGTCGAAGATGGATACCGCTTTGGCGATGATGCATAAGGGTCTGGTCGAACTGTCGCAGGAAATGTCTTGTCCCGTCCTGACCAGCTCTTTCGACGGCCGCGTCGATTCGGCGGTCGATTTCGTCATGAAGAACAATATTCCGGTTTACCCCTCACCGGAACGCGCCGTACAAGCGATGACCGCTCTTATGCAATACGCCGATTGGAGAAGAGCGAGGGAAAGCGACTAAGAGCACTTAAGGGCTCTATAACTCTGGAACAACGAGAGGAGTAACAGCCATGTTCAAACCCGATTTATGCGACTTATGCGGCGATTGCCTGGTTAAATGCCAATGGATGGACGTTAACCTCGACGATGCGAAAAAGCAGATGCAAGCTCTTATCAAAGGGGAAAAAACGCCGGTGCTCGAAAATTGCATCACCTGCTACGCATGCAACGAAATATGCCCGCAGGATGCCAATCCTTTCGATTTGATAGCCGAGCTTCAGGATAAATACCGCACCCTGGTACCGGAGGACGTCGTCGCAGCCAATGAAGCGCAATTCACGTTCACCGGCCAGTTAAGTGATTTCCCGAAAGCCGACCGCATTATTAGTGTATGCGTGTTTGGGAAAACTGACGCAAACTTGATACAGGGCGAGTTATACGATTTACCGCGCGTCGGTGGGAAACCGTATTTCTGCTGGATACTCTTCAGCCACTTGGGCGCCGAAAGCGTGCAGGAAAAACATGCGCAGGAGTTTGTGGATCGGCTGGCTATGACCGGGGCGAAGGAAATAATATGTTTCCACGACGATTGCTACACCATGCTCGATCGCTACGCTTCCGAATACGGTGTCGAGGTACCTTTCCGCCCGGTGCATCTGGCCGAATACCTCGCGCAATACCTCCGCGAAAATAAGGACCGCGTCAAACCACTGGGCATCGACATCGCCTACCAGCGGCCGTGCGCGTCCAGGCATACTCCCGAAAAAGAGCACTTTATCGATGAGCTGTTCGAACTGGCGGGAGTGCGCAGGGTCGAACGGACCTACGACCGCGAAGAAGCCTTGTGTTGCGGTGGTGCGAAGTTCCTGCTGGGAAAAGGCAGCCCCAGACCCGAACAGGAAAAAAACATAACGGACGCTAAAAAGGCCGGCGCAAAAGCTATGGTGTGCCTCTGCCCCATATGCATCCGATCACTCTCGCAAACCGCCGGCGATCTCGAAATGCCGCTCGTCTTCATCGGCGACATAGCGCGTATGGCGCTCGGAGAAATCGAACCGCCTAAATAGCTCCCGTTGCAAAATGGCCCTGTAGCGGCGAGCGGCGATGTGCACATCCAACCGAACCAATACATCATCACGGCATCGTTCGCGTGGGAGCGCAATATCCCGCGCTATAAGTTCGGCAAACTGCATCGAATGGCCGAGTTTTCGACAGTCCGACGAGACCGGAACGCCCTTACTTTCTTTTGGAAAAAAGAAAGTAAGCAAAGAAAACCTGGTTACCGCTCA
>CAZDAF010000429.1:0-2997 GCA_964503115.1 uncultured bacterium | reverse complement strand
TCATTCCGTCCTCGGTGACAACATCCTGTCGGGTCTCGAGCCGGTCAGCAACCATGTAAAAGCCGTCGATGATCCGTCGCGGTACCCGGTGGCGGCTGTAAACGGGGACTTTTATATGGCGGGCGGCATGCCGTTGGGGTTGATGGTCGCCGATCGCGAAATCGTAACTCTTCCCGCATTGAAAAGCGGCGGGCGACCACGCGCGGCTTTTGTCATCTATACCTCGGGGCAACCGGCTATAAGCGAACTCTCGTACCGTGGTTCTTTAATCACCCATAGAAACACGCGAAATCGCATTTCGGGCGTTAACCGGCCCCGAACGGGAAGCGGCATACTGTTGTATAACAATCGGTTCGGGAAGGCCACTCCCGCCGGTACCGGAGCTTTGGAAGTCGTTTTGGGAAGTGTAACGGGCCTTGATCGAAGGGAGCGGTGGAGACTTACGCCCGAGAGGAAGTACAGAGGCAAGGTAACGGCAGTGCGGTCGGGAGGCGGTTCGACCATTCCACGCGCCGGTGCGGTGTTGAGCGCTACGGGCAATTCGATATCGGCATTGCGATCTTTAAAAAACGGGAGCAGGGTATGGTTCCGCTTTCGGAGATTGGGCGGTAAGAGCCAGGTGCGTACCGCAATCGGCGGGAGTCCCGTGATCGTCCGCAGGGGCAAAAATCTCTTCAGTCCGGGGAAGGGAGCACGTCACCCACGAACGGTCGTCGGATACAACCGCAAGGAAATTTATCTCGTGGTTGTGGACGGCCGCAGGGCGGGATGGAGCAGGGGGATGTCGCTGTACGAGTTGGGCGAACTCTTGTTGCGGATGCAATGTCGAGAAGCTCTTAACCTGGACGGCGGCGGATCGAGCACCATGTGGGTCAGAGGTAAATTGAGAAACAAGGTAAGCGACGGCAGCGAAAGGTCGGTATCCAACGCCCTGGTGGTGACATCGAGTGCGCCGCGTACCGGCAGGTTGCAGAAACTGGTTATCGATCCTTCGGAGGTCAGTATTTTAACGGGCCAGAAGCTTCAATTATATGCATCGGGGAGGGATAAGTATTACAACCCCGTCCCGATGAGAAGCTCTACGGAATGGAGTACCGATCGGGAAATAGGGGAGATGTCGCAAGACGGCAAATTCCGGAGCGCCTCGAAGAAGGCCAGGGGCAGAATACGAGTGAGATCGGGCGGGTTGATCCACTTTGTCGATGTCGAAGTGTATGATGAGCCGCCCATATTCCAGATATATCCCAACAAAGTTCACCTGTTCGGCGGGGAAAAAATCCACTTCAGGCATATAGCCATGGATCACAAGGCGCTCCCGGTGGTCGCCGATTACGCACGACTTTTGCGATGGAGCGTTACGCCCGCCCTCGGGCAAATCGATTCGACGGGGTTGTTGCAGGCATCCAACATGGTGGCGAAAGGTAAGGTGAGCTTAAGCTTGGGTTCCAAAGTGCGGCACGCCGCCGTCACGGTTGGGACGGTTCCGAAGCTGTTGCACGATTTTGAAAAGGTTTCGGTTTGGAATTTCACGTCTCACCCCGACAACAAGCTTCCGGGATCGTTCTCGATTACCGGCAATGCCGCCTATCGCGGAAAGAGAGGCGGCATGTTGAATTACCGATTCGACACTCGATTCGACACCGAGGCGGCTTACGCAAAATCCGGAATAAAGCTCGGAGCGCCGATGGCGGTCAAGGTGTGGGTAAAAGGCGACGGAAGTTCGCACCAGTTGCGTATGGCCTACAGAAACAAGTACGACGGGCGCAGGACGGTGTCTTTTAATGACGGTACACTTGCATTGAACTACTGGCACCACGCAGTGGCAAAAATACCGCCAAGCGAAGAATTCCCCATTACATTCGAAAGTATTTACGTTCTCAAAGATCAAGAGGCGACATGGCGCATGTCGGGCTCGATCTCTATAGACGACCTGACCGGTCTCTACCCGCCGCAGTAAGTCTTCAGAATATAGAAGGCGTCGATAAATGTCATTTTTCTCTTAAATTGAGCGGACAAGATGTCCGCACCACATTGGAAATTTAAAATCTACAAATATTTCTTGAGATCTTCCTTGATGTAATATTTCTTACCCAATTTTTCCAGAAGCTCGATCACCTCATTTCCGAATTTTTTCCAGTCGATCTCTTTTGCTTCGGGTCGGTAATTCAATGGGCCAACCTTAAATAGATCGACAAATTCATGAGTTTGACGGATTATCTCAATCGCCTGGTCGGGATCGATAACCGGTTCCAAGCTTACCCAGGTGGGTATTCTCATACTTTTGGCTTTCTTTATCGCCTCTATTCTGTCACCGGGGAGAGCGGCTTTCGGCTCCCATTTCAGCGAGCGTTCGTCATCGAGAAAAGTCATTGTCGTAGCGAAGGCGTCTTTTTTCGTCAGTAGGTCGAAATCCCTCGCCGCGCGCATGCCCCCCTTGGTGAGTATCTGGACGGAAAGCCCGTACTGATGAAGTATCTGGATCGCCTTTCGCGTTATCCGATGCTCATCCTCGATGGGCTGGTACGGATCGCAGGTGAATGACAGGAGCACTTGTTCCCCGTTTATTCCCGACGCTTCCATCTTCCTGCAATCGGCTTCGAGCATGCGTAGAATGTTGTTTCGGGGCTTGGGCGAGCTGTGAAAATCCTCCCGCTTACGCTTCAGCGCCAGCGGCACATAGCAATACAAACAGCCATGCGAACAGCCGCTGTAAAGATTGGTCGCCAAAGGCGCATACTCCCGCGCGCGGCCACGGGGTTCGTAGATAGTTGAATACATTGGGCTAGTATAAGCCAATAATCTCCGCCTCTCAATGCTCCTGATTTAAGGCGGTTATTTGCCGCCCGTCATTTTAAAATTCTGAATAATATCGTTCATAATTTTACATCCTGTTTCATTGTTACCTGCGAAAATTAGCGCATATAAAGGTGCATTTTTCTCGGTTGTCATCATTAAATTCTCACTGACAAAATTAAATACTTTGCGTAACCTTTCCGT
>CAZDAF010000428.1:0-3008 GCA_964503115.1 uncultured bacterium | reverse complement strand
CGGTGAGGAAAAGGGGAAGGGAATCAAGGTGAGTGAGTGGCTCATTGATAAAGGTGCATCTATTAATGAAACAGATGAGAAGGGTAAAACGCCCCTGCACTGGGCTGCCGAACGCCCGAATGGATCTAAACATACGGTTACAACGCTTATCGATAGAGGAGCTTGGATTAATGTGAAGGATAATGATGGTAGAACGCCATTATTATGTGCGATCGACTATTATTACAATAAGGAAATTGCGAAATTGCTCGTTGATCGAGGTGCTGATATTAACGTGAAGAACGCGGTAGGCAATACGCCGCTTTTATTTGCATGTAATTCTCGTGACACGGAAATAGCAGCGCTTCTTATTACCAAAGGTGCTAAAGCTAATGTACGAAATAATTCAGGCGAAACACCGATTTTCCTTGCGTTACAACACCAGCATATAAGTTTGGCAGCATCACTTGTGTCCGCAGGTGCAGATGTCAACACAAGAGATATTAAGAGGAGAACGTCGTTGCACTATGCGGCTCTTGAGGGCAATATAGACTTGGCTGAGCTTGTTATCTCGAAAGGAGCGGATATTAACGTCCAAGACCCGGCGGGTCGCACACCGTTGCATTTTGTCGCTCGTGGTCATCAAGATCTGGCCGAACTGCTCTTGAGCAATGGAGCGAATGTCAATATAAAGGATAAGGATGGCGATACGCCTTTGCATGATGCGGCCTTTCGCGGCCGGGAGGATTTGGTGAGACTCTTCCTGGAAAACGGGGCCGATGTTACAATGGTGAACAGAAAAGGGCAGACGCCTTTGGCTAAGGCGGCTCAACGCGGATATAAGGATGTTGTCGAGTTACTTCGGGGACAGGGGGGCGAAAAGTGATCGGGGATGGAACGACAATGAAATCGAGGAACGTGTTCTATTTGGTTTGGGCGCTAACGATGATTGTGGGTGGGTGCAAGAAAGAACCTCCTGTAAAGCCGGAGGTTTTGCTTCAGGCTGTCGAGGACGGCGATCTCGAACGAATCCAATCCCTCGTCGAGAGCGGCGCCGGTGTTAATGCAAAGGACCTGGAGAGGTGGACTCCTCTACAACAGGCAGCTTTTAAGGGCCACCGAGATGTTGTGAAATGGTTGATCGACAAGGGTGCGAAAGTCAATGAGAAAGGGTATCTCGGTCGGACGCCTCTTCATAAGGCGGCTATTGCGGGACATACTGAGATTGTCGAACTTCTTATCACAGAGGGAGCTGAGGTCGATGCAAAGGCCGACAACAATACAACCGCTTTGCATCTGGCGGCTTCGTGTGGTTTCGAAGATATGACGAAACGGCTTCTGGCCGGCGGCGCCGACGTTAATGCAAAGGGGTACTGGAGCCTTGTGACGCCTTTGTTTTTCGCGGATCCGAATGTGGCCGAGGTTTTGATCGCTCATGGCGCCGATGTGAATGCCAAGAGTAAACAAGGCTCGACGCCATTACACAGAACGGTTCATGGAGGACCGAAGTACATGCCTTTGGCCAGGCTCTTTTTGGAGCATGGGGCTCAAGTAGATGTTAAGGATGAACGCGGCAATACACCTCTCCATAAAGCGGCTCGAAGCGGCGCCATCGATATGACGACATTGCTCATTGAAGCCGGGGCGGATGTGCATATGAAGGACAATAAGGGTCGTACAGCATTGCACTATGCCGCCAGGGGGCATCGGGAACCCGCTGAACTTCTGTTGGAACACGGGGCAAACGTCAACGCAAAGGATAAGAATGGGAATACGCCTATGCATGACGCGGCCTTTCGCGGCTGCAAGGATCTGGTCGAACTGTTTTTAGCCAGAGGGGCCGACGCTGAAGCGGTTGACAAAAACGGCCTTGCGCCGTTAGCTGTGGCAAGCAAGCATGGGCATCAAGAAGTTGCCGAGTTGCTTGGCGAGTCCTCGTCGGATAAATGAATGGGATCGAAGGGTCATGAGATTGAGACGATTAGTACACCGTAACATACGAATTTGTAGGTTCTATATTTGCGACCGGGTGGCAGCCTCAAAGCCGAAGGCTTTGGGGATGGTGGGGTGGGAAACCATCCCCAAGCTTCGCTTGAGGCTGCCACCCTTCACTCTTTTTGGGACAATACACAAATTTGCATGTTATGAGGTATTAGGATGTTTGGCTTTGTTTTTGATTTTCAGTGGATTAGGGTGCGGTACGAATAATTCCGCATCGGAAAAAGTCAGAGTCAAATCATCGAAAGAACGAGGCGAGGCGCTCAATCAGACACTTTTGCACTTGGCGCCGAACGGACACGTTGCCGAACGACTCATTGCCGATGGCGCCGATGTCAACGCCGGAGACAGCTTCGGAATGACACCTCTACACACGGCCGTCAAGGAAGGTCATAGCGATGTCGTTGAGGTACTTATTGCCCATGGGGCGGATGTCAATGCAAAAAGCCATCGAGGTCAGACGCCCCTTTTTTGGGCCATCGTCAAGGAGAGTCAGTCAATGGCCGAACGATTGATCGCCTACGGAGCTGATGTTAACGCCACGGACGACTATGGCGTATCGCCATTGCATAGTGCGGCCCGGTTGGGCAAGAAAGATTTCGTGGAGATTCTTCTTGTCCATGACGCCGATGTGGCGGTAAAAGATAACGAAGGCCGAAGCCCGTTGGATTTGGCGAAAACCGGAGGCCATACGGAAATCGTCGTGTTATTGTTGAAACAAGGGGCTAAAGAGTGATAGATTATTCGGGGCGTTGAAATAAGGAGTGATGATAAATGGCGGCAAGTATTTTCGAAGATAAAGCCACGATGCCTGATGATGAAATGCTGGGCAAGGCGTTGGGTAAATCAAATCGATTATGGAATGAAGTCAAAACGCATTTGTCGGCTGAGTATGGTGAATTGATCGAAGAATGGAAATTCTATGGGCAAAAGTCCGGCTGGATACTCAAGACGTTGCGAAAGAAACGTAATTTATTTGTAACCCTTCACACTAATTGAGGATGACGGGTTCTGTTCCAGTGCGCAATCAG
>CAZDAF010000427.1:0-3013 GCA_964503115.1 uncultured bacterium | reverse complement strand
GAATTTATATAAATTATCCATGATTCGCACAACAATGCATTCTTAATAAAATAAGATAACGCGAAAAAAAAGAAGAAGCAATAAAATTACTTTAAGGGTCTTTAATTTTTGGGTAAGCCTGCGCTAATCTGTAATCTGTTGGCATCCATCCCGCCGGCATGGGGTCGCTCGAGCAAATATACGCGGACATGGAAAACTTCGGCCTGCCCGAAGATGTCGAACAGGCGCCCACCGCTGCCCTGCAGGCGCAATCTTGGAAGCCGGTCACAACAAGAACAAATGATCCAGGAACGTACTTGGCAACTTGCCAAGAAACCGGATTATCTACAAAGTACAGTTTAATAAATATCCGGCCCTACTCGATAACTTCATACGTCTCCAACCCCAACCCTCCTTCCAAAAGATCGGCCAGCTTTTTTCCGGCCTCCTGGAAGTGAGGCGACGCCATGTGCGCCTGTACGGCTTCGCCGTCCTTGTATTTCTCGTAAAACATGAAAGACGATGAGGCCTTCTTGGATCGGTGGAAAGTGTATTCGAGCGTGCCCGGTTCGTTCTCCCTGACCTTCTCGGCCAGATCCTTCACTACAGCGATCAACTCATCTTCCTTCCCCGACTTCGCCTGCAGAGTGGCGGTGATTACGATCATTTGTTCTTCCTCCTCTTCTTTTCTATGAACTAAAAATCCGTATGCTCGGTTTCCGAGCATAATAGCCCATCGGTCGGAAAGTCAACCGGAGTAGGGGCGTATTGCAATACGCCCTTACTTAGAGGTCATCCGGTTCCGCTCCCAACCGCCGTTCAGGTGGCTGGAGCATCGGAATAGCGGACATTGCCAATACACATAAAACAGCCGGTAAAATGGTCAGTTTTTTTACAGACGGTCATTGTTCGACTTCTCTTTTTTATGCTATTTTTTAATATCTTGGGAAAAAGTTATGGAACCTTTCAACTTTGTCCATGCTGCTGATCTGCACCTGGATAGTCCATTCCGGGGTTTGTGCGAAGCGGACGAGGAACTCGGGGAGATTCTTCGCGAATCGACCTTCGAGGCTTTTAACCGCGTTATTGACCTTTGCATAGATCGTGAAGCGGACTTCCTTGTGGTAAGCGGGGATGTTTATGACAGCGCCGACCGAAGTCTTCGCGCTCAACTGCGATTCCGAGACGGCCTTAAGCGCCTTGCGGAAAAAGGCATCCCAACCTTCGTCGCCCATGGCAATCACGACCCTTTGGACAAAAGTATTGCCGCCATTGAATGGCCCGGGGAAGTTCACATATTCGGTGGAGAAGACGTAGAATCCTTTCCGGCCATCCGTGCGGGGCGGGAGGTCGCGCAGGTATATGGCATAAGCTTTCCAACCCAAAAAGTAGAAAGCAATCTGGCGGTTCGTTTTCACAGAGAAGATTCCGCGCCATTTGCCGTAGGCGTTCTCCATTGCAATGTGGGCACGGACACCGGCCACGAGAACTACGCCCCTTGCTCATTGGACGATCTTATTAAAGCAGGCATGGACTATTGGGCCCTGGGGCATGTTCACACCCGGAACGTCCTGCACCCTGCCGATCCCATGGTGGCGTACCCCGGAAATACGCAGGCTCGAAGCCCCGTGGAATGCGGCCCTCACGGGTGCTTATTCGTTCAAGTGGACGCAAATGGCAGGCCCGAGGCGGAGTTTGTGACCGTGGATAGCGTCAGGTGGGCGGTGGACGAAATTTCCGTTTCAGGAATCCGGACAGAGGAAGAGCTGATCCATAAGATTCAGAATTATTACGAAAAAACTCGAGGTGAGTCCGAGGGCCGTTCCACAATCCTGCGCCTGAGATTGACCGGCTCCACCTCTTTGCACCGCTACTTATCTCGCACTGAAAATGTCGAAGAAGTACTGAGAATTCTTCGTGAAGATGAAGGCCGGACAAGCCCGTTTGTATGGATCGACCGGATTGTGCCGGCAACTCAGCCCGAGGTGGACCTGGATGCGCTCAGGCGAGGCGCCGATTTTTTAGGAGAACTGCTGAAAGGATTTCAATCTTGCAGGGAAGATCCGGCCCGGTTCAACGCTTTGAAAAGCAGCCTCGATTCCCTTTTTTCTCACCGGCGATGGAAAAAATTCTTATCTCCTCCAACGGATGCACAACTGAGGGAATGGCTTGATCGGGCCGAAATGCTATGTGTCGGCCATTTTATAAAGGAAGACGAATAATGCGTCTGTCCGGGTGGCACATAGACAGGTACGGCATTTTTAGCGATCTCCAGGTGGAATCTCTTTCCCCGAATATGAATGTCATCGCCGGCCCCAATGAATCAGGAAAAACAACCCTCCATGAATTCATCCGCACGATTCTTTTTGGATTCCTTCGCAGGAGGGATAAAAATCCCTTTTACCCGGGTGATGCCGCAGGATTTGGAGGACGGCTGTTTTTAACTGACGAGAAGGGCGAACGGTTTGTCGTGGAACGCTATGAAGGCCCCAAGGGGGGGGCGGTGACCGTGACCATGCCGGATGGCTCCACGGGAGACGCAGCCGAGCTCAGACAATTATTGGGACATGCTTCAATTGACCTTTTCCGAAATATTTTTGCTTTCGGCATCGACGAAATGCGCGACATCGAAGCCCTCGGTGAAGAGGAAATCAGGACAAAAATTTACAGCGCGGGCGCAGGTATGGGCGCATTGCCACTGGCCGAGGTCTTGAGGCGGATAGAAAAGGAGCGCGATGATCTTTACAGAGAAGGCAAAGGCAGGAGTGCCAATTCGATTGCCAGAGGATTCAAAAAAGTTGAAGAGATTCGCAAGCAACTTGCCGAAATCGAACGGCATCGAGACCGTTACGAAGAGCTTCAAAAAGAAGTGGAACGTTTCCGACGCGATGTGCAAAATAAAACAACCATGCATCGTGAAGCTCTCAGACGGATCGAGCATTTCCGGTCGCTGGAAAGGGCCTGGGAACCATGGACGCAGCGACGCTCCGCAGTGGAAAGCTTAAACAAGCTTGAAGCAATTGACGATTTCCCG
>CAZDAF010000426.1:0-3015 GCA_964503115.1 uncultured bacterium | reverse complement strand
TAAAACCAAGCCGAATAAGATATAAATGCCCTGAAAGACCATTGTTTCGTTTTTGGGAAAGGTTTTTATGACAGCCCCCAGAAACACGTTAAAAAGAGGAGGTTGCATGTGAAGATAGAAGCAACTCTCGAGTAATTTCTCTATTAAAAGCCTGGAATCCAAATATTGCCAGGATATGCTCAGAGAGCTATCGTCAAAACGAACTCCCAGCGCGTAGTACATCAAGTGCACTAATAAAAATATGATGATCATATTAAAGAACAGACGGCCTGCCGACATTTTCTCCATGCGAGTTGTCAAATTATTTATCATAATTCCTTCTCGAACGCCACAACTTGTTTGTGCCGAGAGCTTTATATACTTCCGATGTGTTGTCAAGCATGAACATTTCAAAAGCATTCCCGGATATTTGCCGGTCCCTTTTTAATAAAAGATCGTTTCAAAAACAAAGAATGAAGTCGATGAGCGAGAAGCCCGCGAGGGCTTTCCGGCGGAGCGGCTATTAGGCCCGACGGGCCTCATGTTACAAGGAAAGCCCGATAAATCGGGTTTCTACGTTGATGTTGTAGTGTTTTTGAAGAAAAAACAGCAGTAGTCATTGCACAAAATCGATTTTAGTTGTAAAATATACAATACAATACATGTATGGCATAAACATACTTTGCCGGGGATAAATCAGTGAGCAACTTTGTGAAATATCCGTTGATAAATTGTGTATTGTCAGAAAAATATTTTTTGTCGTGCTGTAGACAAAACTCGAAGCTTGGTATACTATCACTCCACTCTTTAACATGGTTTTTTATTTTCATTATCATTGCTTTAAGAAAAGGGGTTGAATATGCCGGAAAGTGGCTCGGCCAAGGTAACTGAGATATACCGGAAGGTACCGCCGTATAGCGCGGAGGCGGAGCGCGGTATCGTCGGCGCGGTGCTTCTGGACAACGGTGTTCTGCATCGCGCGATGGAGATGGTCGATTCGGGCGATTTTTACGAGGCTCGCAACCGGATCATATATGAGACGATGCTTAATCTCAGCGAGCGGGGCGCACCCATTGATTTGATAACTCTCACCGACGAGCTGCGTCGCTCGGACCTCCTCGAAAAGGCCGGAGGGGTGACGTACGTCGGCGGGCTGACGGAAGCCGCACCGACGGCCCGACATATCGAAACGTACGCCCGGATTGTGCGCGAGAAATCGCTTTTGAGGCATCTTATAGCCATTACCGGCGAAATCGCCGCGCAGGCTTATGAAGACCCTCCTGAAGTCGAGACTTTTCTCGATGAAGCCGAATCCGCGATATTTGACATTGCCGGCAAGAAGATCAGCCCGAGTTTTTACCCACTTGGCGAACTGGTGCCGGAAGCGGTCCGGCAGTTGGAGATATTGCAAAAGCGGAGCGGTGGCATTACAGGCGTTCCGACGGGATTTGCCGATCTGGACGAATTAACCGCCGGTTTTCATCCTTCGGACCTGGTGATCGTCGCGGGCCGTCCCGGGATGGGCAAGACCGCGCTGGCGCTGAACATAGCCCGCAACGCTTCAATCGAGGCGGAGGTGCCGGTAGCGTTTTTCAGTCTCGAGATGAGCCGGTGGCAGGTGGCTACGCGGCTGTTTTGCGCGGAAGCTCACCTCGATTCGCGCGACATGCGCCGTGGTTTTATCGCGAAGGAGGACTGGGCGAGGTTGATGATTGCCGCCAACCTGCTAAAAGACGCGAAATTTTTCGTCGACGATAGCCCCGCGATTAATGTGCTCGAGATGAAAGCCAAGGCGAGGCGGCTGGTCGCCGAGCATAAGGTGGGCCTGATTATTGTGGATTATTTACAACTCATGCGCGGCAGGCAGACACGCGACAGCAACCGCGAGCAGGAAATCGCGGACATCAGCCGCTCGCTAAAGGGTCTGGCCAAGGAACTCGATATCCCCGTCATCGCGCTCAGCCAGCTCAATCGCGCCGTCGAGAGCCGTGAGGACAAGCGACCCCGCCTGGCGGACCTTCGCGAATCGGGCGCTATCGAGCAGGACGCGGACTTGATTATCTTCCTTTATCGCGAAAAGAAGTACAAGCCCGATACGTCTCTGGGAAACATTGCCGAGGCAAATATCGGCAAACACCGGAACGGCCCCGAGGGTATGGTAAAACTTACCTTTATCGAGGAATTCGCACGATTCGAAAGCTACTCCCCAATCGACGAGATTCCCGATTTCGGGGTGTAATTGGCGCATCCTCGGTTTTTTAGTAATTTTCGGCGAAAAATGTTGCATTTTTGACACTTAGAGTGCATACTTATATAGAAAATGTCGATAAATAGCCTTTATAACTTTATAAATAGAGGAGTATGCGTTGATGAAATTATCCGGCCTTGTCCGCAAACAGTACAAGCATCCGAAAAGTTTTCATAAAAACGGGGACATTATGTTTGGGAGCGACGGGTGGGACGGTAATGCGCTAAAAAGGTAACTTATTGTAATTACAGAGGAAAACGAGACCAATCGATGAGAAGAGCAATTGTGGACAATTAAGGCACAGACATTGCAAAAACCCAAAGCGGGGAGAAAGCAAATGAGGCGAGTAGCAAAAAAACGGTGCGAAAGAGTTGGAAGCCGGAAGGGATTCACCATAATCGAGATAATGGTAACCCTCGGGATAATAGGGGTTTTGGCGAGTCTTGCGTTCACCAACTATTATGCCCGGCTTCCCAGGATAAGGGCCTCCGATGGAGCGCGGCAAATATGGGCCGATCTCCACCTGGCGCGTTCCACTGCAAGCAAGGAGAAGGTGGATGTGGTGGTTTCTTTCGATGTCGTTCACAACACTTACTCGGTAATACGCGATGTCGGAAACGATATGAGCAGCAGTACCCCCCCTCCCTCCAACGACGTGGTCATTGCAAGAAAGAATCTGCCGGTCGGCATTCAGTTTGTCAGTGGAGTGGCGATATTCGGCATACGCGGCGAGGCGCTCGGTGTAGCGGATGGAGAGGTATTGAACCCCGCGATCGCTATGATGCACG
>CAZDAF010000425.1:0-3053 GCA_964503115.1 uncultured bacterium | reverse complement strand
GTACCCGGAGGATATAAAACACGCCGAGGTGATCATTGAAGGAGCGAGCAACCGGATAGACGAAAAGTAATCGACTAAACTCATCTTTTCGAGGATTTGCCGGAACGATTAACTGTGTGTTGACTGTAGTCCGTCTGGGAGTTAATTTATTATCATCAAGGGGTAGGGAGGACAAATGTTATGGTAGGCAAACAAATCAGGATCGAGCGAATAATGAATCGCAACACCGGTAAGGCCGTGATCGTGCCGATGGATCACGGGGTGACGGTGGGCCCGATTAAAGGGTTGATTAACATGGGTCGCACGGTGAACGAGGTGGCCGAAGGCGGCGCGAACGCCGTGGTGCTTCATAACGGGCTGGTCGCTCGCGGTCACCGTAAATCCGGCAGGGACATCGGACTTATCATCCATCTTTCGGCAAGCACCAGTCTGTCGCCGGACCCGAACAGGAAGGTTTTGGTTTGCAACGTGCAACAGGCGGTCAGGCTCGGCGCCGATGCGGTCAGTATTCACATAAACATAGGCGCGCAGACCGAGAACGATATGCTTCGTGATTTCGGCGCAATTAACCGCGACTGTATGAACTGGGGTATACCACTGCTCGCCATGGTATATCCTCGCGGTCCGAAGATCGACAACGAGAAGGATGTCGAGAAGGTCAAGCTTGCCGCTCGAATGGGCGCGGAAATCGGCGCGGACATCGTTAAGGTGCCTTACACCGGGGACGCGGAGAGTTTCAAGGAGGTTGTCGAAGGGTGCACGGTACCGGTAGTTATCGCGGGCGGCTCGAAGCTCAGTGACGAAGAGACCTTGAAAATGGTCGAGGGCGCGATGAGCGCCGGCGCGGCGGGGTTGAGCATGGGCCGTAACGCTTTTCAGCACGAAACGCCGAAGAAGCTGGTGCGGTCCGCTTGCGCCATAGTGCATGACGGCAAAAGCGCCGAAGAAGCGCTCGAAATTCTCAAGGCTGGGGATTGAAAATGGCCGGCAAGTTCTTCTGGGTTGATGCGCGTCCTTTCCGCAAGGAGGTTGTCACGGCGTCCATCGAGAGCGGCGCGGCGGCGGTGGCGGTGGACGAAGGCCGCACGCAGGACGTGAAAGCGCTTGGGCTGATTCAAACCATCGCCCCGGACGGCGACCTCAAGCCCGGTGAGCAATTCTTCGAGTTCGAGATAAAGTCACGCGAGGACGAAGAAGCCGCCGTTCGTGTTCCGGCGGGTGCATGGTGCGTGGTGCGTTGTGCCGATTGGAAGATCATACCGCTCGAAAACCTCGTGGCGGCACGACCCGGGCGGATCGTGGCGGCGGTCAAGAACGCCCAGGAGGCACGGCTGGCGCTCGAGATACTCGAACGCGGCGTAGACGGCGTATTGCTCGAAGCGCCGGACGCGGCTGAAGTCAAAAAGCTCGGTGCGATGCTGCAAGGCGGCGCCGAAAACCTCGAGCTGGTGCCCGCAAAAATAACATCGATAAAACCGCTCGGGATGGGCGACCGGGTATGCGTCGATACCACCAGCATACTCAAGCCGGGGCAGGGGCTGCTCGTGGGAGACAGTTCCGCAGGAATGCTGCTGGTGCACGCGGAAAACGTCGAAACGCCTTACTGCGACCCGAGACCCTTCAGAGTAAATGCCGGCGCGGTGCACGCCTATGTCCGTGTGCCGGAAGGCAAGACCAAGTACTTGAGCGACCTCGCCGGCGGCGGCAGAGTGCTTGTCATTGATCCACAAGGCAACGGAGAGTTGGCATTCGTGGGAAGGTCTAAAACCGAGCGCAGACCGTTGTTGATCGTCGAGGCCGAGCACTCAGGCCGCAAGGCGACTCTCGTTCTGCAAAACGCCGAAACCATTCGCCTGACCAAACCCGACGGCTCGCCTGCAAGCGTGGTGACACTCGCCCCCGGTGACGAAGTGCTGGCATACTTCGAGGAAGCCGGGAGACATTTCGGGCAAAAAGTTCAGGAAACCATAAAAGAAAAATAGCTGGTTTCAACCAACACCGCCGCTGAGGTTTAAGCCGAAGGGGATAATGAAGGGTGCGGGAACGAGGTTCCTGCCTTGGCTTGTTTAACAGGGTCAATGGAAATGTGCCTTTTTAAAGGGATAAATGGCTGAAAAAACGATGGAATTAAAAAAAGAACTCACTTTATTGGATGTCTTTTGTATTACATCCGGTGCGATAATGAGTTCCGGGTTGTTTCTTCTGCCCGGTCTTGCTCACGCCCGAGCGGGGCCTGCGATTTTGATTTCCTACCTTCTGGCCGGCCTGTTGGCAACCGCCGGCATGTTAAGCCAGGCCGAACTCGCATCCGCGATGCCCAAAGCAGGGGGAACTTATTTTTATGTCACCCGCAGTATGGGATCGGCGGTAGGCACCATTTACGGCTTGATAACCTTCCTGGCACTGGCGCTGAAAAGCGCTTTCGAGTTAATTGGTATCGCCGCTTTCACGCGTCTCATTATCGATATCGATATTCGTATAATTGCCGTGTTATTATGCATTATATTTATTGTTATTAATATTATTGGAGTTAAGGGAGCCGGCAGAATACAGGTTATTCTGGTATTTATTATAATAGCCGGATTGCTCACTTACATAATCCCCGGCATACGGACGGTTGATGTCCAACACTTTGCAACCTTCGCCCCAAAAGGGACGACGGCGATTTTTGCCACGGCGGGCTTCGTCTTCGTTTCTTTTGGAGGATTGTTGAAGGTTGCCAGTCTTGCCGAAGAGATCAAGGACCCCGGACGGGTCCTACCGTTGGGAATGATCCTTTCACTGGTGGCCGTCGGCGCATTTTACATGATGGTTATTTTTGTGACGATAGGAGTGCTCGATGCCGACGCTCTTGATAATACCCTTACGCCGATTTCCGACGGGGCGGTAACTTTCCTGGGCTCATGGGGTGGAATTATTCTTGGGATTACGGCTATTATGGCGTTTACTTCAGCCGCCAACGCAGGGATCATGGGCGCGTCCAGATATCCTTATGCGCTAAGCCGCGATGATTTGTTGCCGGAGATTTTCGGGAAAATACACGCGAAATTCAA
>CAZDAF010000424.1:0-3065 GCA_964503115.1 uncultured bacterium | reverse complement strand
TTCTACGACAAATCGCATTCTGTTTTCCAGAGAGCCGCCGTACTCATCGGTCCGCTTGTTCGAGCGAGGCGACAGAAACTGATGCTCGAGATAGCCGTGAGGGGCATGAAGTTCGATGCCGTCAATCCCGGTTACCGCCACCAGAACACAGGATTCGGCAAACTCTTCAATCTCACTTTTAATTTCTTCCTTTGTTATTTCTCTCGGCATATCCGCTCTTGCCATGCTGGGGTATCTGCCGCTCATAAGAAGCCCCGCAAATTCCATATGCTCCGCAAAAAACTCCAGGAATCCTTTCGGCATAAGCATCGGATCGGTCTGATACGGAATGGCCGACGGCGCCGGTGGAGACTCGTGATCGGGACTGTGTCCCTGCCTTCCGAACCCGATCGACATCTGTGCGAAAACTTTGCAATCGTGGGCGTGTATCGTATCCGCAATTTCAGAAAGCCCGGGTATATGGGTCGTGTTATAACAATGGAGATTTGTGGTGTATGGAAACTTGGAGGCAAGTTTTGTTCCCAATATACACTCGGTTATGATCAAACCGGTCCCCCCTTTAGCCCGAGCCGCATAGTATGCCAGAATCTGCTCGTTTACGTATCCTTTATTGTCCATTGAAAAAAGTGTGTTCATCGGCGCCATTACGATCCTGTTCTTGATCTCGCGGTTACCTATCTTGATCGGCTTGAACAGTTCCGGGTAATACGCCTTTTTCGTTCGGGAGGCGTTGTGTTTTTTGCCCGGCGCCTTTTTTGCTATCGATCTTTTACTTTTTGGCATTTCTTATCTCCTTTTCTGCAGTTGGTTATCACACCATAGTAACGAAGTGCGGAAGTTGGATTAGTTGACGTCTTCGACCGGATAAATTTTGCACAACGCACTGCGCAGCGATTCCGATCCGGTGTCGGGATCATAATCAGTGTCTCCAAACAACAGGTTCACATTGGATTTTTTCCATCCGTACTCAGGCGGATCTTCCTCAGGGAACCACCACCCATGTTGCGCCATAATTACGTCCGGGGCGATGCCGTCGAAAAGCTTTACGCGCATCCGCACTCGTCCTTCCGGCGTTTCGATCCATACCCAATCGCCGTCGTTTATTCCAAGGGATGCCGCAGTTTCGGGATGTATCTCGACGAGCGGATCGGGGTTGGCGGCGCGAAGCGGCTTGATTTGCCGTCCCTCACTGTGAAAAAACGTCTTGATTTTAGCGCCGGTAGTCAGTATCAGCGTATATTCTTTCGCGACCTCGGGCGCAGAGACAGGTGTCAACGGTGGCTCACGATAAACCGGCAACGGGGATACACCCATCGCCTCGAGAGCTTCGCAGTAAATCTCGATTTTTTGTGAAGGAGTCGAAAAACCTCCCTCACGATACTTGTGATAACGCATTTCGCCGGTGAGTATTCCGCGCTCGCAAAACTCGTCGAAGTTAATGCCGGTGTTTTTAAGTACCCAATCGTGGTATTCGCGCAGGTCCTTCCATGGGAAAGCCTCTTCAAGCCCGAGGCGGCGACCAAGTTGAATCATGACTTCCTTGTCGTCGCGCACTTCCCCGATCTGCGCAACTTTCTTTCGGGCAAGCACGCACCATATTTTATGCAGGTTGACCACATCGTCTTGTTCGAGCCACATCGCCGCCGGAAGCACAAAGTCCGCCAGTTGCGCCGTCGGCGTCATGAAAAAATCGCTTACCACGGTAAAATCAAGCAACTTAAGCGCCTGCTCGACTTCCAGCGAGTGGGTCATGGTGACCAGCGGGTTCGATCCCACGATCCACATCGCGCGCAACCTGTAAGGATCTCCGGTGACAATCGAGCGCCAGAAGGTAGGCGGATGAATAATCGGGCAAAGCCTGTATTTACCGCCATCCAGCCTTTTTCCGGCCATCTCGAAGGGTAAAAACTGCGGACCGGTTATCATGAGGTTCATGAAAGGCGACTTCTGATAAACGCCTTCGGGAGGTACCCACAGCACATCCCCGCCGGGGGTGTCGATATTGCCGGTTAGGGCGCGCAATATCAATAGCGCTCGAGCGGTCTGGTAGTTGCACATGCTCATATCCACGGCGTTGCCCCACTGTATGCAGGCGGGTTTGGTGTCGGCGTAAGTGCGCGCGGTGGCTCGAATGTCCCGGGCATCAAGACGCGTAATAGACGCGGCCCATTCAGGGGTGAATTCCCGAACGTGCTCGACAAGTTTCTCGTAGCCTACGGTGTAGTTATCCACGAATTCGCGGTCTACCAAGTCTTCTTCGATAATGGTGTTTATCATGGCGAGTGCGAGCGCACCGTCGGTGCCGGGACGAAGTTGCAGCCAGTGATCCGCTTTATGGGCGGGCCCTATGCGGCGGGGATCGACAACAATAACGCGTTTTGCTTCCTTAATCGCCCTTTGCACCATGCCGCCGCACATTCCATCGGAAGCGGAGGTTTTAGTAACGTTACATCCCCAAATCACCACGCAAGCGGGCTTTTGATCGCCGAAGCCGTATACATCGCATATCGGCAATTGCCCCAGAGTCATGAGGCTTGCCAGCCATCGAGGCAGATAACAGAGATGCGCGACGCCGGTAAAGTTAGGTGTGCCGAAAGCGTTGGCAAAGCGGTTGGTGAAGCCCGTATAAGGCCGCCCTGTACCCTGCATCATACCGAAATACTCGGGGCCGTTTTCCTGTTTGATTGCGGTTAACCGTTCGGTTATCTCATCCAGCGCCTCGTCCCACGATACGCGCTTCCACTTGTTCTCACCACGTTCCCCGGCGCGGCGCAACGGGTGAGTCAGCCGGTCGGGGTGATAGAGCAAATCGGGCGATGCCTTGCCTTTCGGGCAAAGGTATCCGCGACTGGTGGGACTGTCCGGATCGCCGGTTATTTTAACCACTCGATCCCCATCGAGGTGCACGAGCACCTGGCATACACCATGGCACATTCGGCAGGCGGAACGGACGATGCGTTTTTTTGCGAACATTTACAATTACTTTCCTGACAGCTCCTCAATACTTTTTTAATTGGCCATGTTAGAGTTCATCGAAAAAAAATTTATAATTATTTCATCCTTGA
>CAZDAF010000423.1:0-3068 GCA_964503115.1 uncultured bacterium | reverse complement strand
TCGTCAAAAGTGTGTGCCAATCTCCCTTGGGCGATCTGTGCTCATTTTAGATAATTATTTGGAAGCACTTGGACTTTTTTAGAAATTCCCGTTTAATTGCCCTCTAAATGTCCCAATCAAGCTCAAATCTTCCGTTTAAATCTACAAATCTAAAATTCATAATTCAATGATGACGATTTAGTAAAAAGTGAGAAATCGGCGTTTTTGTTATTTTGACGTGGCGAATCGCAGCAAAGCAAAGATCCGTATGGAGAATCTCCAGGCTTCAATAAATTATGAAGTTTTCAATCCCGCATGTAGTGGGATTAAACTTTTTGGAATAACAGTTTGGGACCTTTTATGAAACCATCGACGATCAAGCCGAAATTATCGTACAGACAATTGCAAGTAAGACAAGGCCCGCCTGCCGCAGGCAGGGATTTAAATCCGGAGTCCGTTTGTAAAAATCGACAGGGCATGGCAATTGCACTATTTCTAATTGCAGAATAAAAAAGCATAGTATCTATGACTTAACAAAGACTCAACAAACAAAAGGAGAGAATAGAAAATGCCAAAGAAAGAAACAATTACATCTGTTAATATCGAAGATCGGGTGTTCGAGGTTCCGGAGAATATTCGCAAACGAGCATACATTAAAAGCCGGGAAGAATATGAGAAGATGTATAAGCGTTCAATCGATGATCCTGACGGATTTTGGGGCGAAATGGCCGAGGAAGTCGTCGAGTGGGTCGGGAAATGGGATAAAGTGCTTGAATATAGCTTCGACGACCCAATCAAAATCGAATGGTTTAAAGGTGGCAAGCTCAACGCTTCTTACAACTGCCTCGATAAACACCTCAAAACTTGGCGCAAAAACAAGGCCGCCCTTATCTGGGAAGGCGATTCTGTCGGTGAATCGAGAATTTTCACTTACGAAACTCTTTACTATGAAGTTTGCAAGTTTGCCAACGTGCTGAAAAAGAAAGGCATTGAAAAAGGTGACCGGGTATGTATTTACCTGCCTATGATTCCCGAACTGGCTATTTCAATGTTAGCCTGCGCTCGCATCGGCGCTATCCATTCGATTGTGTTCGGCGGGTTCAGCGCCGATAGTCTGCGGGATCGCATTTTGGACTCTGATGCCAAAATGCTGATTACCTCGGATGGATCGTTCCGCGGCGGCAAAACCATTCCGCTGAAGAAAAACGCCGATAAGGCTTTGGAAAAGGCGCCGAGCGTAAAAGATGTGATTGTGGTCAATCGCACCGGTATTGACATTGATATGAAGAAGGGCCGCGACACCTGGTGGAATGATGAAGTGCTTGCAGACGACATAGGCGTGGAGTGTGAGCCCGAAGTAATGGACGCTGAGGACACGCTGTTCATTCTTTACACTTCCGGCTCCACCGGCAAGCCGAAAGGCGTGGTACATACCACTGGAGGTTACATGGTTTTTACCGCGACCACCTTCAAATACATCTTCGACTATAAAGACGAGGACACCTTCTGGTGCACGGCGGACATAGGCTGGGTTACCGGTCACAGCTATATTGTGTATGGTCCGTTATGTATGGGCGCCACGAGCCTGATGTTTGAAGGCGTACCCAGCTATCCCAAACCGGATCGATTCTGGGAAGTGGTGGAAAAATACAAGGTTAACACCTTCTACACCGCTCCTACCGCCATCCGCGCCATCGCTCGGGAAGGCGATGAATGGCCCAAGGAACACGACCTTTCCAGCATTAATATTTTGGGTACCGTGGGTGAGCCCATCAATCCCGAGGCGTGGATGTGGTATCACACGGTAATCGGAAAAGAACGCTGCCCCATATTAGACACCTGGTGGCAGACGGAAACGGGCGGCATTTTAATCGCCCCGCTGCCCGGCGCATGGCCGCTAAAACCCGGCAGTGCCACGTTGCCGGTCTTCGGTGTCGATACCGAAGTTATCCGCCAGGATGGTACCAAGACGGATCCAAACGAGGGTGGTTACCTCATCATAAAAAAACCCTGGCCGGGGATGATGCGCACTGTCTACGGTCAGCACGAGCGATTTAAGGAAACTTACTTTTCCCAGTATCCCGGTCTCTACTACACCAGCGATGCCGCTCGCGTGGACGAGGACGGCTACTACTTCCTTATGGGTCGCGTCGACGATGTGATCAACGTCAGCGGGCACCGTATCGGCACCGCAGAGATCGAAAGCGCTCTTGTCAGCCATTCGAAAGTTGCCGAGAGTTCGGTGGTAGGCATGCCGCACGAAATCAAGGGACAGGGTATATACGCCTTTGTCACCCTTAACGCCGGTATTGAGAAGTCCGACGATCTCAAGAAGGAACTGGTGCAGCACGTCAGAAAAGAAATCGGCCCTATTGCCACACCGGACGTTCTCCAGTTCGCGGACTCACTTCCCAAGACCCGTTCCGGCAAGATCATGCGCCGCATTTTAAGAAAAATCGCGGAGGGCGAAATCGACAAGCTCGGCGACATCAGTACCCTTGCCGACCCCAGTGTGGTCGAAACGCTGGTTAAAGAAAGCAAGCAAAAATAAGCGAATAAATTCGCGCGAAAATTCGAATCACCAATTAACGAGGAGGAAAAAGGTAATTATGACTGAAACAAACAAACTGGCTAATCCTGCCCCGTTGGGTTTGATGGGGTTTGGTATGACAACCGTATTATTGAACATTCACAATGCGGGATTTTTCGAAATGAGTGCGGTTATTCTTATGACGGGTATATTTTACGGTGGTATTGCCCAGATTATTGCAGGCATCATGGAGTTCAAAAAAGGAAATACCTTTGGCACAACCGCTTTTATATCTTACGGTTCTTTCTGGTTGACTTTGGTAGGTCTTGTCTACATGAACGGCAAAGCAGGTATTCCTGCAAATACATTGGGTTTTATGGCGTGGTATCTCTTTTTCTGGGGACTTTTTACCTTCTTTATGTTCATAGGCACATTGAAACTCAACACAGCACTTCAGGTTATATTCCTCACTTTGACCATACTTTTCTGGATGCTCGCATGCAAAGATGCCTTCGGATGGACCGGTACGTGGGCAACTGTCACAGGATTTGAGGGTATA
>CAZDAF010000422.1:0-3069 GCA_964503115.1 uncultured bacterium | reverse complement strand
TTGCAGGATTACAAAGTCTGGCGCTTCCTGAAATCCAAAGGATATACGTTTATACATTTCGGATCAGCTTATAAAGCGACTGAAATAAATATTTATGCTGATAAGAATTATAATTTTCATGCAATGCCGGAATTTGTGAGGGTCCTTTATATGACCACTGTTCTCTACCCAATAGCCGAATATTTACACATTTTTGATATACGCAAATTGAAATGGAAAAGAGTTCCATATAAATTTGAAAAACTTGCGGAAATCCCAAACATGAAAGAACCGACATTCGTTTTTGCACATATGTTGGTTCCACATGCACCGTCCGTATTCGATATGAACGGAGATTATGTGTCAAGAACTCAAGAGAGGGAAAGAAGTAGAAAAGGAAACTATATTAACCAATTGATATATACCAACAAAAAGGTTGAAGAACTAATAGATAAATTACTATCAACGTCCAAGGTAAAACCCATCATCGTTTTACAGTCGGATGAGGGTCCATGTCCGGAAAGATTTTTACGTGAGGCTCATCGATTCAACTGGGAAAATGCGAGTATGGACGAAGTCAAAATAAAAATGAAAATATTGAACGCATATTACCTTCCAAATATCGATAGAAACATTCTGTATCCATCCATAACACCGGTAAATTCCTTCCGGCTGATTTTTAATCGTTACTTTGATGCTGATTTTAAATTATTACCTGATGAAAGTTACACTTTTAAAGACGAGTATCATATCTACAAATTTATTAACGTAACTGACATATTAAGGTGAAATCGCCGCGACGCCGTTTGTTCCCTTCGACCGGGGCATACGCTGATATTTCATTGGCGCCCGAGACAATGAAAAATCAGCCGTTGACAATATCTGATGATTATGGTATTAGTGGTTAACAGTCGATTAGTGGACACTAACCTGGTGAAAGGGAATTGCAGGGCATTTTTATTTGCCTATAGAGTGTGGTTAAAAAATCAAGAGAAAAAATCTTGAGCAAGAAGGGCGTTATTGAAAATTGTCGTTTTTTTAGGGTGGAAAGTAATTCCGCAACTTAATTTACAGTAAAACGATGCTTATCGCGGGAGGCTATTATTTTTTTGTTCTACCGGAACCGGGAATGAAAGCCTCTCGCGAAAAATGAGAATAAAACGAAAGGAGAAGAAACGATGGGGGAAGAAGAAACGAAATTTAAGCCGCCGGAGTCGGGAGCGGATTTTAATCTGGTGGAGGATGTAATATACGGCCGCCGGAGCGTTCGTTATTACAAGAAAAAGCAGGTACCCGAGTATATGGTGCGCAGGATTCTCGAAACAGCGCGATTCGCGCCCTCGGCGGGCAACGGCCAGACATGGAAGTTCATTGTGGCCCGGGACAAGAAAATGATTGATGAGATGTCCGAAGCCGTGATCAACGTGTGTAAGCGGGCCAAGAAGTTCGCCGACTACATCGAGCCCGGTGGTGAAAAGAAGGAATGGCGTGCAAAAATGCTAATGCGACGCATGCCGAACATGTTCCATCCCATTCCTTTTGGGGCCATGAAGTTTATAGCGGAGGGAAAGCTCGGAGTATGGCACGGCGCACCCACCGTGATCCTGCTTCTCGGGGACAAAAGGTGCCCGGGTGATCCGGCGATTGATATCGGTATCGCCGGCCAGAATATGGTGCTCACCGCACACAGTTACGGGCTCGGAACCTGCTGGGTCAGCTTCGCCACTCCGTTGGGTATGAACCGCAAGTGGAAGAAAGTCCTGGGGATTCGATATCCATACAAACTGGTAACCTCCATTGCTCTTGGATATCCACGAGGGAATCCGGACGGTTACGTAAAACGGGAAACTCAAGCCGTTGATTGGTTCTCGGAAGATGGAACCTTCAAGGTTGTTTATTAAAAGGTGATATCATGCCTGAATACATGACCAGAAAAGATAGGCGACATATCGAAAGCTTCCTCAGTGTAGGAGAAGATGTGACACTGGGGATGGTGATAATCGATCAGGATAAGTGCAAGGGATGCGGGTTTTGTGCCGCTGCTTGTGCGGCGGCGGCACTCGAGATAACTGCGGACAAAAAGTGCAGAATGGTCGAGGAGATGCCTTTTTGCATATCTTGCGGGGACTGTGTGGCTATTTGCCCGGAAGACGCTATCGAGCTTACCGAATTCATCCAGTTTCACCGTTTTTTCCGATACCTGGATCGTGGCGAGCCGGAACAGCCCCGTAAATTTTAGCAGAAGGCTTTTTCATGGGTCGGCTGTTTAATAAAAAATCGCGGAACGATACTGTCGAGCCCGTCAATCCAACACGCTAAACAGATCGAGGGCATTTTCGATGCGGCACCGACAGCGCCTTCCCTGATTTCGCGAAGTATGCTTTTGCACCGCCCTGTCTTTACAACGATAAGCGCTACGGCTAATATCGGTCTTTGCTCGCCCATAAAAAGGGCGCTGCGGGTTTATTTCATGGAATGTCACAAATGCAAGCGTCACCTCTCACCTACAGTGCATATGCGCGAAGGATACAAGGTCGAAGCATATCGGCTGTATACCGGTCACGCAGTGCCGGTGGTCATGAAGGAGGAAGGCGATGAGGAAAAAAAGTACATGAAAATCGAAAACCCACAAATAATTATCATATGCGACAAATGCCTTAAAGATGAGAAAGTAATTGAAGCACTCGAAAAGTTCGAAGTTCCTCCCGATGCTTAATGTTTCTTTTCCCCCCGATAAGTTGGACAAAAGAAGTCAAAGACCGAACGAGGAATTGGGAAGGTAATGTATAAACGATTTCAGAAATAGAATGAACGGTGTGGAGTTTCTTTACACGTAATACTTCACACTTCAAATTTAGTACTGATTACAGGATGATGGTTATTGGAGTGTCATTTGAGCCAGGCAAGTTTCGGGTTCGAGGTTTTTGCTTCGGCCCGGAGTATAAATTTTTTGGCTGAAGGATTAACCTCGACAATTATATCGCCGTCATCATGTCGCCACAGTGCCGAGTAGGGTTCAGCCGTTTTTATTTTCTTAACGTTCTCCGTATTCTCATCGCATTCTTTGCCACTGCATTCTTCGTCCGCTTT
>CAZDAF010000421.1:0-3092 GCA_964503115.1 uncultured bacterium | reverse complement strand
CCCCGCCGAAAGGCTGGCCATACTTTCGGGGTCGAACTTCTCGCCGGTGGGAGTACCTGCAAGCAAAAAACCTCCCACGTCCATCAGGAATACCGCATCCGCGCCGATTGCGCCACGGAGTTCCTCGATAACCTCGTTAACAGGACCGGGATCGACAGGCAGCCGTACCATTAAATGCTCCTGATAAAAAAAGTATCACGCAATCGATAAAAATTCAAGGCATATAACCGGCCGGCACGAGTTGACCAATCCCACTGCAGGTGGTGGGCACTATCAAAGGAATTTCATGGCCGGATTTTTTACCCTTCCTGCATTTCACTGCTCTTATATGTAAATATTCCATGCTATTTGGCACTTTCGTCCCCTCTGTGTACATTATAATACGCCACGGGGAATTAAATGAGTGTACATCTCACAAGCAGACGTTGGCGTCTTGGGACCGCCTTTTTTGAAATGCTGAGATTTCCGGAAAAAAAGCGGGGTTATCGGCGGACTAACAACAGTTCTTGTTTGAGCTTATTTAAAATGTGAAAGGGTAAAAATGGAAAACAAGGTTGCGCTTATTACAGGAGCTGCGGGAGGAGTTGGAAGAGAAATCGCCGGCTTATTGGATAAAGAAGGTTACCTGCTTGTTCTTGTCGATATCAATGAAAAGGGCTTGCAAGACCTCGCCTCCGGATTGAATGCGGACTCTCAATATTTCAGTGCAGATATAACGTCACTTGAAGAAATACGCAGGATACGCGCGTGGGTTTTGGAAACATACGGGAAACTCGATGTTCTGATTAATAACGCGGGAATAGTTTCCACCGAACCTTTCGAGGAGAGGGAGCTTGAGGATATTGAACGGGAAATGAACATCAATTATACAGCTCCGGCGCGTTTGATAAGGGAATTTGTACCCCGAATGAAAGAGCGTCGCTCGGGCCATATAATCTCAGTTTGCTCGCTTGCGGGTATCCTGCCTTTGAAGGAAAGCCCGGTATACGCCGCCAGTAAATTCGCGTTACGAGGTTTAATGTTGTCACTCAACCTTTCTCTTAAACCATTCGGTATCGGCGTTTCAAATGTTTGCCCGACGGCTATTGATACTCCTCTGTTACACCGGGAAGTCCTGGAAGGGGGATCATCATTGAATTTTCTCGCCGAACCGCTTCCGGCGTCGGTTGTTGCTGAAGCTGTGCTTGCTGCTATACACGACAAAAAGATGGAGATATGTGTTCCCTGTTCTGAAGGGATAGGAAGCAAGCTGCTGGCTTTTTTCCCTTCCTTGATACCTGTAATAACACCCATTTTGGAAAAGATGGCTAAGAAAAGGTGCCTTGAATATATTGAAAGAAAAGGGAGTATTGAAAATGATGAATAAATCAGTAATTGATGATTGTCTGTCGACCAGGGACGGACATCTTTTTATCGATGATTGCGATACCGTTGATTTGGTGGAGAAATACGGCTCGCCGATATTCGTGGTATCTGAAGAACAGTTGAGAAGAAATGTACGACGATACAAAGAGGCCTTTTCGAAATGGTGGACCGATGGGCCGGTGGATGTTCTTCCCGCTCTTAAAGCAAACTGGACTTTAGCCACCCGCCGGGTGCTGAATGAAGAAGGCGCAGGAGCCGATATCTATTCGGAAGGCGAGCTTATGGTAGCCCTCAAAACCGGTGTTGATCCGGAATTGATATCCGTGAACGGCGGCGGTAAGAGCGAGAATTTTCTGAAAAGATGCGTTGATGCCGGGGTGAGGATCACCGTGGAAGATATTGATGAGCCGCAGATAATCCAGAAAGTCGCCTCCGAGCTTGGTAAAACGGCTAAAATAAGGTTCAGGGTAAAGCCGAACTTCCCCAACCTGTGGAAAAAAACGGACTTTTCCCAGGAATACGCCTCAATAGATCTGGGCATACAGGTTTACAAATCGGGCATCCCTGAACAATACCTTGCCGACTTGGGCAAAGAAGTCCTTAAGATGGAAAACGTGGAGTTGGTTGGACTGCATTTTCACGGAGGCCGCCATCATGCGAGTCTTTGGTACTGGAACGGCATGATGAAACAATACGCAACTTTAGTGACCGACCTTTGTGAAGCATGGGGAGGTTATAAACTCAAAGAACTGGACATAGGAGGAGGATACGCGTCTCCAAGGGATCCTCACAACAAACTGCATCTGAGTCTCGACGTGGTTATTACCTGGCTTTCATGGCCACTTCAGTTAATGATGAATTTTCTTCCCGCAAAAACACGTTACAAAATCCAATCTATTATCGTTGAAAAGGGCATGGTCAAAAAAGCCAGTCAAAAACCTGCGCCATCAATTGAAGAATATGCCGAAACGTCCGTGAAGGCGCTTAAGGAAGTGTTTAAAAAACGCGGCCTGGACACTAACGGGATGAAGTTGCAAATGGAGCCGGGCCGGGGTCTGTATGGAGATGCCGGTATTCATCTTACCCGCGTGAAAAAAGTAAAGCGGCAGACCGAGCCGGTAAAAATGAACTGGATACTTACCGACACAACTTATTTCTTTCTGAGCGGTGGAGTACTTGAATATAATCTGCATGATTTCAGGGTTGCCAATAAAACGGATGAAAAAGCAAAGCAGGTTGCGGATATAGTCGGGCACTCATGTTATGCCGACCGTATACTTCCCTTCGTGAAAGTTCCCGATCTTGAACCCGGCGATATAATAGCGTTTCTCGATACCGGGGCATACCAGGAAACATCAGCGAGCAACTTCAACGCCCTTCCGAGACCCGCAAGTATACTGATTAGCAGAGATCGTTCCGAGGTGATTAAACGTGCCGAAACAATTGAAGATGTGTTCAAAAGAGACTTAATACCCGACCATCTTGACTACTGATAAGCGTCTTTCCCGGGGGAAACCAAAGAAATGCAAAAGAAAATCAAAATACTTGCTATCTTCCATATCATCGTTGCAATAAACATTTTCATGTTCTGGGCGGAATTTTACTCCGGCCTCATCTTCCCGGTCGAAATCATGAGAGAAAAAATCGCCCACTTCGAAGGATACTATGCCTGGGAAACATCCTTCACCATACCCGACTTTATCCTTGCAATAGTGATGATAATCGGG
>CAZDAF010000420.1:0-3102 GCA_964503115.1 uncultured bacterium | reverse complement strand
GATACTCATCGAGCGCTTTGCTGATCGGAATCTTTCGCCTGCAGCCTGTTTTCGTTTTACCGCTGCTGAGGTGGATAAACCCTTTCCTCAAATCTACTCTATCCCAAGTAAGGCTTATGATTTCCCCTCTTCGCATGCCAGTCTCATAGGCGCACAGGACTAAGCCATAGATGTGCGGAGGGCAAACACCCAGCAGTCGCGAATATTCTTCGTCTGAGAGATAACGATTTCTGGCGTTATCTTCTCTGAATAGCCGGATATGAGGCAACGGGGTTATCGGGTTTATAATCCTTTGCTTAATGGCTTCGTTAAGCATGTTTTTCAAGCAAGCCAACTCCCTGTTGATCGTGGTGTAAGAAATTTGAGTATAGGGGGATCGTTTGAGCTTGGTATTTTTTCGCTTTTTTATGTAGCGTAAGACATTTTTTTCGGTAATTGCATCAAGGTAAAAATCACCGAAAAAGTCTGTCAGGTGCTTCAGAGAAAGTTCAACTCGATCTATGGATTTCAGCCCCTGGAGTTGTTTGAGTTCGAAATAATCGATTGCCCATTCATGAAACTTGACTCGCTTTTTCGTCTGGTCACTCCATTTGCCTTCTTCCACCTCAACTCGACGCTTTGCAAGAAAATATTCCGCTTGCTTGCGAGTTCGCGCCGGAGTGACTTCCCGTCTAAGCTTGCCATCCGCGAAGTACCGTATGTACCACTTGGCATTGCCATTTTTAGTAGTCCGAGAATAGACGCCCATCCGGATATCACCTCCTTTCCTTGCCGGTTGCATCTTTAAGATTTTAGTTAACTGGATTGCTTGTCACAATCTCATTTTTCTTCAGAAATTTCTCCAATGATTCTCGTTTAAAGCGGATAATCGCTTTGCGCTTGCCGCGCCTAAGAACTATGTGGGGTAATTGCCCCTGATATGCCATCCGATGCACTGTCGTGATGGCCACACCAAACATCTCAGCCACCTGCTTTGGCGTGAGTAATCTATCTGTTTTATCACTCATTTTGGTATTTCTCCTTGTTGGGGATGACCCCTAAATAATAAGACCGCGCCCGCGCGCGCCCGTACGGGTTTTGCGCGAGCACTGTGCTTACTTGGCTTCGCTATAGTTATCACCAATGCCGACATCGGCCACGATGGGAACGTCCCAATCGGGCGTCGGCGGCTGTTCCATGATTTCCTTGACGACTTTCGCAAATTCCTCGGCGTGATCTTCAGGAACCTCGAAGATTAATTCGTCATGCACCTGAAGAATCAGTTTCGCGTCCCACTCCGGCAGGATGGGCCATAAGCGTATCATCGCCAGTTTGCATATTTCCGAGGCCGTGCTCTGGATGACGTAATTGGCTCCTTTGCGAAAAGCCTCTTCCATTGTTGTGAATGGAATTGTAAATTTTCCAACTTTTACCGAGCGAATGCGTTTGTAACTGAAATTTTTCTCCGGAATCAGGGCTTTCTTGCCTTCATCGTGGAGCAGTTGATAATTACGGTTGATATAGAGAATATTCTGTTCATTTTTGAAGATTAGTTTTCCGGTCTTGGCGTCATAAGCCTTGAAAAGGCTGGTATTCGCACACCATCGCAGTAATGTTTGTGCAAACACCTTGAAGGTTCCCTTCTCGCCGTGGGCTGTGTAATAGACTTCCATGACGCCGCCCCGCCCGATGTGCCAGATGCCGGGGATGCGCCGGATGCGACCGAAAATATTTTTCACCTGGCCGGTGTGTTGGATTTGCCGATGGGTTTTCTCGATGAATTTCCAGACATCGGGGTAACCGGCTTTGAAACTGGCGAGAATTTCCTTGGCCTTGTCAACGGTGACGCCAAGAGCCGTGGATACCCTGAACGGCCCTGCGCCGTAGATGATCGAGAAGTTCAGGGTTTTGGCTTTGTCGCGTTCGTCCCTGTACTGGTCCTTAGCGCCGTCCGACGGCACGCCAAGGACCTTCTTGGCGGTTTCAAGGTGCAGGTCCTTACCGACCCCTTGGTATGCAGCCCTGAATTCAGGGTCTTCCGAGTATTCGGCCATGACCCGAAGCTCGATCTGGCTGTAATCCGCCACCACAAGCTTATAGCTCGGTGGTGGAACGATGGCCTTGCGAATACGAAAATGCTCCGGCGTGTCTTTGCTCTCTCGTGGGAGCGCCTGGATATTGGGCTTGCTGCATTTGTATCTGCCCGAAGATGCTGTGGGCCTTAGACCCGCATGGACGCGCCCGGATACCGAGTTGATGTTTGTCAGGAATTGAACAAGGTATTTGCCCCGATAGCTCGAAAGCTTGCGGTATTCTTCGATTAGAGGAACGATGGGATGTGAATCACGAATTCGTTCAAGGGCGATTTTATCAACGGCGGGGCCGCCACGGTTCTTTTTCCACCGGCGCGGCCTGATGCCAAGCTGCCTGTATAACAGATGGGCCAATTGATCGGGCGATGTTATGTTGAACTTACGTCCAGCCAGCCGGTAAATTTCCTCGGACAGGCAGACCATCTTTGCGTCGTAGGTGGGACGCAACGATTCCAAATATTGACGGTTAACTCCGATGCCCTCGAAAACCATTCCCGCTGTGATCGGGGCCAGCGGCATCTCCACCTCGGTGAACAGCCGCCATAATCCCTGCTCCTTGAGCTTCGGGATAAAGAGATGCATAAGCCGATAAGTGCACATCGCATCGGCCACCGCATAAAGCGCCACTCTCGGAATCGAAACCACCGATATTGGTAAGTTATTTGTGGTTTCATCAAAGGTTGGCTGTCTGATCTTGAGATAATGCTTACTTAAAGTTTTCAGCTTGTAATTGAGTCCCATTTTGAGGAAGTTTTCATCCACAAGATGGGCCGCGATCATGGTGTCCATGATTTTGTTGCTGACGATGATCCCGTGCGTCCGTAAAGTGTTGGTGTCAAACGTCGAATTGTGAAAAATTGCAGTTTTATTCGGATCGCTGAGGTAGGGGGTTAAGGCTTGTTGAACATCATCAAGAGTATAATCCGCAATTGGTTTTCTTAAAAATCTAAAAACAGGTTGATACATGTTTGTTCTCCTTTTCTACCATTATCCACAAAAGGGACTTAATTACAAGTTTTGGTTCCCTCTT
>CAZDAF010000419.1:0-3112 GCA_964503115.1 uncultured bacterium | reverse complement strand
ACTTACATTAACCGGGAATCAGGGTTCTTTTCATGCTACTTCTCGATCGGCTTTTCGATGATTTAATGATTGTGCCCATTGTGTCTAATTGAGGTGTCCGAAATTTTGCGCTATTCTGGAAAGTGGAGAAAAAAAATGATATTCAGAGACGAAGAGTTAACACAAAGAGCGAGAAAGATTCTGGGTGTCGACAATACGGCAGACGGCATAAAGATTAAAAGAGCCTATAGAATTAAGGCGAGACAAATCCATCCGGATATATCGAATGCGGATGACAGGGTAATGGGAGTGGTAAATCAAGCATATTCTCTGTTAACGGGAAAGTCCGAACCTACCACTCTACTGGAAAATAATGATCTGGTATCATTATTGATCGGATTGCCGGTAGATCCAATCGAACAAATTCAAACATACGACCAATGGCTGAAAAATAAGTTTTATGACATGAAAAACAAATCAATATATCCCCCTCGCTAGAATGAAATCAAAATGAAGATCGAGCCATTTGAAAAATTTACTCGAAAATATGAAGATTGGTTCAGCATAAACAGGTTCGCTTATGAATCGGAAGTTTTGGCTTTAAGGGGGATGCTTCCCCAAAAAGGCAGGGGCGTTGAAATTGGCGTGGGGAGCGCCAGGTTTGCAGCCCCATTGGGCGTCGAGTTTGGCGTTGAGCCTTCCACAAAAATGAGATCAATTGCCAAACAAAAAGGTGTTAAGGTTATATCTGGGATAGCCGAGAAACTTCCATATGCCGATGAAGTGTTTGATTATGTACTGATGGTTACCACGCTTTGCTTTCTTGATGATGTGGATGCCGCATTCGGAGAAGCGTATAGAATACTAAAAACGGGCGCTTATTTTATAAATGGCTTTGTTAACAAGGAGAGTCAGCTTGGGAAAATATATGAAATGAATAAACAAAAAAACGTTTTTTATAGATTTGCAGAATTTTTTTCCGTCGAGGAGGTGGTTCTACATCTAAAAAAAGCGGGTTTCAAAGATTTTGAGTTTAATCAGACCATATTTCATAATTTGCCGGACTTAAATTCCGTTGAGCCGGTAAAACCGGGTTATAACGAAGGTTCATTTGTAGTGATCAAAGCCGGAAAACAAGTGTAAAAAAAATAAATATACGCTGCAGAACGCTTATTGAAACGGCCCCTTGAAATTCCTCGGTAATCATCGGTTCCCCCTTCAAAAACAGCCGCATGAGAATGAAAGGTGAACGATTAAAAGTTACAATAATATAGTGTGTGGCAGCTTTATAATGAAATTAGATATTTACGGGCTTTCTCGAAAATGTCTATGATTTCAAAGAAGAACGAATAGTACGAAGGACAAAAATTGACCGATGGCCACCAGTGAAGCGACAATAAAAGTTCGTGTGTCCGGTCTCTGCAAGAGCTACGGCGAGCTTAAAGCCCTCAATGACGTTTCTTTTACCGTTCATCAGGGTGAGGTTTTCGCTTATCTGGGACCCAATGGTGCGGGTAAGACGACAACCATCAACATCCTCTGCGGGTTGCTGCCCCGCGACGCCGGGGAGGTATCGATTGGCGGCGCGGATGTCGAGCGGGATCCCGTTTTCGTCAAGGAGCGAATCGGCGTCGTGCCGGAGGAGTCTAATCTCTATCCCGAGTTGACCTGTCGCCGGAATCTGGAGTACCTCGGTGAGTTGTACGGCCTACCGCACGCGGCCCGAAAGGCCGGAGTGGCAGAGTTGTTGGAAACCTTCGGCCTGACTGAAAAGGCGGCAGCGCCTTTCCGGGCTCTATCGCGCGGGATGAAACGTCGCCTAACGGTGGCGGCGGCGTTGATCCATTCGCCGGAGATCGTTTTCCTCGATGAGCCGACGGCGGGACTGGACGTGCCCAGCGCGAGGGCGCTACGCGCGCTCATAAGAGAGATCAATCGCGACGGAACAACCGTCTTCCTGACAACACATAATCTGGCGGAGGCGGAAGCGTTGAGCGACCGCGTACTCATCCTCGTCAAGGGACACGTCGTCGCTGAAGGAACGGCGGCAGAGATACGGCGACGCGTTGAGGAAGCACGCATCCTTTCGGTCGTCTTCTCGGGCGAGGTCTTCGAGCAATCCCTGTGCGACGGCTGTCCCGCGATACGATCCGCCGTTCAGGCAGACGGCAAATGGCGGCTTGAAGTGGATGATCTGCATGCGGCCGTCTGCGAACTGGCCGCCTTTGCGCAGCAACGGAACGTGCAAATTCTGGAGGTCAATGGCGCAAGCACGACACTCGAGGACGCATTTATGTCTCTCCTGGAAAGCAACGCCCGTGAACCGGGGGCGAAATCGTGAGTCAGCTAATACGCGCGCTTTCCATCAGCCGGAAGGATGCGGAAAGCTACTACGCCAAGCCACCGCTGGTGACATGGGGGCTTCTTTTTCCGGCGGTCTTGATTCTGGCCGTGTACCTGAAGGATCCGAAAGGGTATTTGGCCGTCGCGCCGGGGATTATCGGCATGACGCTGCTTTTCGGCAATACGTCGATGGCCGCCATTGTGATCAATTTCGAGAAACGCACCGGGACGCTCGAGCGGCTCCTGCTCGCGCCGGTGACCTATCGCACCATTATCTTGGGAAAGGCGGTCAGTGCGGCTTTATACGGTATTGCCACATCGCTTGTTCTGATCATGGGGCTTGTGATTCTGCTAAAGATGCCCATAGCGCGCCCGGGCGTCTTTGCCGCCGGACTCATCTTGGGAGCGGGGTTGTTCTCACTGATGGGGCTAATCGCGTCGGTAACGGTGAGAGAGGTTTTCGAGGCGATGACGCTGATGAACTTCTTCAGATTCCCGCTCCTGTTCGTCAGCGGTGTCTTTATACCTCTTGATACAATGCCCGTCTGGATCAAACCGATCGCAATGATCTCCCCCCTGACCCATGTGGTGGAACTGCTCCGACTCGGCGTTTCCGGAGAATCGTATTTCCCCTCCTTTCGGATACCCGTTCTTGCGGTATTTGTTTTCCTCGCTGCAAGTTGGGGCCTTGCAGGACCGATATTCCTAAAAAACGCAAGCCGGTAATGCCTTTACCCCGGATTATTCATAAACTTATGGTAAAAAGATGTAAGTATCTGTAAATGCACAA
>CAZDAF010000418.1:0-3131 GCA_964503115.1 uncultured bacterium | reverse complement strand
ATCAATATCCTTCCGAAAAAACATTACCATGCCATTAACCGGGAATCAGGGTCAAGTAAAAGCGGGAGCACTTGACCTCGGCAATCAACTTCAATACCATTCACATCAAGGCGAATTATCAATGAACATCCTTATAGTAGGCGCCGGGGTGGTCGGTGAGGCTTTGGCCGAGCAGCTCTCGCTCGAAGGGCACCAGGTAGCCATCGTTGACCGTGACCGGCGAAAGACGAGAGAACTCGGGGATAAGCTGGATGTCCTCACCGTTTGCGGCAACGCGGGCATGCCCAGCATTCTCAAGAGGGCCGGTATCCGCTCCGCCGAAATGGTCATTGCGGTGACGGACGTCGACGAGGTGAACCTGGTGGTGGGGATGCTCGCCGCCCGCTTCAATGTAAAGCATCGCGTCGTTCGCATCCGTAACAACGAGTTTGTGCAGGACGATGGTCTTATTTCCCTGAAGGACCTGGGTATCGACCATATTATCAACCCCGATCCCACCATCGTTGATGCTTTGGTGCGTATGATAGAAATTCCCGGTTCCCACAGTATCGCCACACTGGCGGGCGGGCAGGTTTTAATGCTGGGATTCGATATCGCTCCGGATTCCCCCGCCGCGGGAACGACTTTGGCGGAACTCAGAGAGGTAGCGAACCTCATCGCATTTCTCGTGCTATACATCAGTCGCAACGATCAACTAATTGTGCCCAAAGGCGGAGACAGGATTGAACCGGGCGACAAGGTTTACTTGCTGGTGAGCGCCGACACGGTAGAGTTGCTACTGCCTTTCATACATCAACAACAATTCACCATGAATGAAGTGATTATCACAGGGGCCAGCCGCATCGGCATCCAACTCGCCGAATCGCTCGAGGGGCGCGTGAATCGCGTTGTTCTGATCGAGCCGGACGAGGAAATTGCCGAGGAAGCGGCTAATCGGTTGAAAAAAACCACCGTACTCAACGGCGAAGAAACGGATCTTGACGTTCTCGAGGAAGCCGGCGTCGACCACTGCGATCTGTTTTGCGCGTTAAGCAACGATGATCAGCGTAATATGCTCGCCGCGCTCTTAGCCAAAAAGCACAGTCCGGCCAAGGCAGCGGCGCTGGTTCACCAACCGGAGTACCTGGCCGTTATGGACAGCTTGGGAGTGGAAATTGTCATCAACCCCCGGCTGGTCACCGTGGGAGAAATCCTGATGTACATCAGGCGAGGTCACATCCATTCCGTTACACGGTTGGCCCGGGGTCAGGCCGAGATCATCGAGATGGAGGCCGCGCCGGATTCACCGGCAGTTAAATCGCCGCTGAAGAATATAAAGTTTCCCAAAAACGCCATTATCGGCGCTATAGTCCGCGATGGTGAAATGCGTATTCCCACCGGCGAAACTCGCATCGAGCCCGGAGAAACGGTCGTAGTCTTCGCCCTGTCGGACGCCATTCCTCAAATAGAAAAACTATTCAGCCGGCGAAAGTGGTTATAATCCATGGATGGACGAGCCGTCCTATTTGTCCTCAGTTACTTACTGATTATTCTGGGGGTTTGCCTTTTAGCTCCCTTGACGGTTTCCATCATCTACGATTCGCAAAGTCCGTATGAATCATCGGAAATAGTGGCGTTTTTGGCGACTACCGCTTTTTGCCTGATTACGGGGGTTGTTCTGCGCCGCATCTTCCGCGAGGACGCCGCTCACGTGGGCAGGCGGGAAGGATTCGCTATAGTGACCTTTTCCTGGTTGCTGGCGGTAATAGTCGGGATGGTGCCGTACTTCATTACAGGCGTTTGCAATAATGTCACAGATGCATTCTTCGAAACCATGAGCGGATTTACCACCACCGGCGCCACAGTCTTTCCAAAGGTGGAAATAATCCCTCACGGCCTGCAATTCTGGAGATGTATGACCCAGTGGCTCGGTGGCATGGGTATCGTGGTATTGAGCGTGGCGCTGTTGCCGATTTTGGGAGTGGGCGGATACAGATTGCTGAAAGCCGAAACACCCGGCGGAGTGACTTTCGAGCGCGAAAAGCCCCGTATTACCGACGCGGCAAAAGACCTCTGGAAACTTTACCTGATAATATCCGCCGCAGAGATTATCCTGCTGAAGCTGTCGGGCGTGAGCATCTACGACGCCTTTTGTCACACTTTCACCACAATGTCCACTGGAGGTTTTTCCCCTCACAGCGAATCCATCGCATATTTCACCAGTCCGTGGACGCAATGGATCATCATATTATTCATGTTTCTGGCTGGAACTAACTTCTCGATCCACGCGCAGCTTTTCCGGGGGAGGCTTACATCGGCATATCGTAATCCGGAGTTTCGGCTTTATGCGGGGATTATTTTATTTTGCGTCATTATCGGCGTTATAACCGTGCATACCGGCGCCGGTATCGAGCGGCACGTGCGAGACGTCACGTTCCAGGTGATATCCATCGGTACCACGACGGGCTATGCCACGAAAGACTTCGACGCCTGGCCCCAGCTTATGCGGCTTATATTGTTGCTTCTGATGTTCATCGGCGGCTGCATGGGCTCGACCGGCGGCGGGATGAAGGTCGCACGGATGTTGATATACGCCAAAGCTATAGCTCGGGAGTTGCATCGGCTTATTTACACACGCGCTATGAAGCCGCTTCGGGTGGGGGAAAAGGTCATTGAGCGCGGTATAGTATCGAATATCCTATCCTTTGGCGTTTTATTCACTGTGAGTTTCCTGGTCGGCGCACTGGTAATGACGGCATGCGGTTACGACCTGGTGACCTCGATTTCCGCCTCGGCGGCAGCTATCGGGAACATCGGCCCCGGGCTGGGAAAAGTCGGCCCTACCATGAATTGGGCGCATCTGCCGGCGTTCGCCAAATGGGTGATGAGCTTTCTTATGCTGATCGGAAGACTCGAACTGTACTCCGTGTTGATATTGTTCACTTCCTGGGCGTGGAAAAGATAAACAAACGGATACTTGTTACTGACGTCTTGCTTTTAAGAAAAGAGTGCCTCATTGCGGTGCAGGAGTGCAGCGTCTACAGATAAAGATATGAATTACCCCCCCTCCCCGATTTCGGCATAAAAGGGTAGCGGCTGTAGACCGCAGGGTCACGGCGGCGAGCCCCTTTCGGTTCCCACTCAAACCTCGT
>CAZDAF010000417.1:0-3163 GCA_964503115.1 uncultured bacterium | reverse complement strand
GTTACACTATTATTGCAGAAGTGCGGTAATTCCAATCGCAAAATCCGGGTTTAATTGATCTTCAAACAAAATTGATTCGATTGCGCCGCTCCGCCCGATGTCAGCGCTGCTTTTAATGTATTTAGGTAACAGCCTGACCCAGTTTCTAAGATTTTCCTGTAGTTGCACTCTTCGGGAGTTTTCCACTTGGGTGAATCCCGTTATGATGGCGCCCCACAGCAGGTAAGCCACAACACCGAAAATCACCAGGAAAATTTTATAACGTATGCTGAGCTTGAAATGCGGCCATTCGTAAACGCCTGAAACCAATAGTCTTTCCACTGATTCGCCTATACGTCGTTGCTCGGATATCTTCCCGGTGTAATATTGGAGTATACACAGATTTAAACCGGCGATTACTCCAAAAATAACCCCGAAAACCGCCTCGCGAGAGGAAAATCCATAGTGTTTATACATGATCAGGATGACAATAGCAATCATCATCGCCATAAGTAAACCTAAAAGAAACGCGCCGTGACTGATCCATTTAAAAATCGATCGAATGGCGTTTTCGGCATGTAACTTGGTAGGTTCCTCACCAGCCAATAGTACCTTATCGAATTCGTTGACTTCTCGCGCCCATCTGAAAATGAAAAAAAGCATTATCCCTGAAACGGGGATAATGGCAATGCCGATATAAATCACGAACGGTATCCAACGATCGTCGCGGTACAATCCAAGGGCGTAGATCGCATATAAAACAGTCATGACTCCTATTACGAGCATCACGCCTAAAATGAGCAGCGTATCCCTTAAAACTACACTGTCGCTTTTTTCCGACAGATTTTCCGTGGATTTATTTTCCATAATTATCTCCCACTCATGCGATACCCATTAAGGATTAAGCCCGATCAAGGTAAATAAATCTTCTCAAAATGTCGGCATCCGATCGTTCATCTAATTCATCCTTCTCTCGGGATTTTATATTTCTGCAAAGACAGCGAAAAAATCAATCTTATGCTTCCAGTATTACCGTCGGTTCAGTCGCATATTTTTCCAGCGCCTCTTCATCCAGTTCTACTCCCCACCCCGGCCCGTTGGGCACGCCGGCTGTGCCATCGCTGTAGTCGATAGGCTCGGTGATAAGGTCGTCCTCGAACATGATGTGTCCGAACAGTTCGGTGTCGTGACCGAGCGAATGGTGTTTTGCGGCGGCGAGGTGGATTTGCATCGCCGAGGCGACGCCGAGCGTCTGGTTGTGTATGACGGCGCCCAGGCCGCGTTGCTCCGCGTACGTAATAGCGCGTAGAGCGTTCGTCACTCCACCGGGCCGCTCGGAGTTCAAACCGACGACGCCCATTGCGCCAAGCTCGACGAGCGTAACGATGTCCTGGAGCGAGAAGCAGCCCTCGTGCGACATAAGCGGCGTGTCGACCCGCTTCTGCACGTAAGCCATACCCAGATAATCCGTCGTGCCCACCGGCTGCTCGGCCAGATCGATCCCGAACGGTTCGATAGCCTTTATCGCGCGCACCGCTACGGGCGGAGTGTACGCCTGGTTGTAATCGACGCGCAGTCTCGCTTCGTCGCCCAACGTCTCGCGCATGCGCTCGGAGATTTTTATGTCTTCCGAAATACTGTTACCCAGTTTATATCGGATTGTCTTCATTCCGCCGTCGTAGAAAGCTTTCGCCATACCGGCCATTGAGTCCGCATCCATAAGTGGGATGAGGGCCGCCAGCGGTATCTCATTCACAGCACGGCCGCCCATAAAATCACACGCCGGCCGGCCGGTGATCTTGCCCATCAGGTCGTAGCAGGCGATGTCGAGCAGGCCTTTGGCCACCTCGTTGCGCGTGAGGTTGATATCCATACGGTGCCGAATTTTCTCGATGTTGAACGGGCTTTCGCCGATAACGTACCTGCAAAGCGCGTTTTTGATGCTGTCGATAAGCTGCGTCGGAGATACACCCGTTTCCGGCAGCCAGACAAACGCCTCGCCCAACCCGACGTTTCCGTCGTCCGCAAACAGCTTGCAGATAGCGAAATCGCCGCCAAGCCATTCCTCCTCGGCAGGGATGGCCATCCCCAACCCGCCGGACTCGTCCATCGCCTTCTTCGAAATACCCCGAAGAGGTACATATAAAGGAGTCAACTCGATACGTACAACCCGAGGCCCTTGAATTTGATCGGAATCGTTGCTTTTACTCACTTAACACCTCCAAATAAAGTAGCTCCACTTTAATCCCTGGAACCCTACTATAGCATTATTCTAAATTTAACCCGCTGGAAGATGATATAACGTAGCAAAGGAACTCCGAGTTTTCAAGAAGTTGGAATACTTTGCCCCTTTTTTGTCTTTTTCCTCCAAGCAAACAAGTCGTCATTTGACGTATCTCGACCGATTGAAGTATGATGAAATCTCTACGGTAGTGATCCATCAAATGCCGGATGAGTATTTCACGAAAATTCAGGAGAGGCTCAAATGGATAACGATGTGTTGATAAAAAACGGGACGGTTATGGATGGCACGGGAGAACCGGCATTCAGGGCGGATGTGATTGTTCGTAACGACCGAATTGAAGACGTAGGACTCTTTCCCGACGCCGAAGCTGAAACGGTAATCGACGTCGATGGGTTGGCCGTTGCTCCCGGATTTATAGATGTCCATACCCACCTCGATTTTCTCTTCCCCTCCCCACGTCACGCCGAGGTCATGGAAAAATGGGCGCGCCAGGGTGTGACGACGATAGTCGCAGGCTGTTGTGGATTCAGCCCCGCGCCGATCAACGAGTCCTCCAAAAACGAAATCAGCACATACTGGAACTTCGCCCTGCCTCATGACGGTCTGGATTTCGAATGGTCATCGATGGGTGAATATCTTGATCATCTCGAGAGAGTCGGGCAAGCGTTTAACGTCGCCATCCTAACCGGACACAACACGCTCCGAACCGGAGTAATGGGTGCTCAGGCGCGATTTGCCCGGCCCGATGAAATCTCCAGAATGAAGAAAATGCTGAAGCAGTCGCTCGAAGACGGTTCGATTGGTCTATCGGTGGGATTGTATTACAGCCCGGGCGTTTTTTCGCACACGGACGAGGTAACTGAACTTTCATCGGCCTTGACCGAATACAACGCGCCCATCGCGGCTCATACGCGGGGGCTCACCCAGATTTACGATAAG
>CAZDAF010000416.1:0-3191 GCA_964503115.1 uncultured bacterium | reverse complement strand
GGAAATGGAGTTGAGACTAACATAAAAACTGGTACACTTATTGGGGGCAGGTCATGAGCCTTGCGCGCAATCGCTGGATAAGGAGGTAAAGATTTGCCTGGAGAGGGCTGAATTAATAACGGAATCTTACCGGCAGACCGAGGGTGAGCCGTGGATAATACGTCGCGCCAAGGCGCTCGACCACCTTTTGCGAAACATGACGATATACATCCTCGATGAGGAGCAAATCGTCGGGAATTACGCAAGCACACCGGAAAGTTTGCCTACTTATCCCGAATACTCACACACCTGGCTGGAAGAAGGTCTCGATAAAGAATTCAAACATGCCTTGGACGAGGAAGGCAAGAAACGACTCAAGGAGATAAACAAGTATTGGGTTAATCACGATGTGGAGCATGAACTTTTGAAAGTGGTTCCCGAGGATTTAAAAAGTATTTTGACCTGGAACGGCGGCATAATCGGGCCGTGGTTCTGGCCGTTTGCCCCCATGGTGCCTAACTACAAGGACCGGGTCTTCCGGCTCGGCAACAAGGGGCTGCTCGAAGAAGCACGGCGCTATCGGGCGATGCTTTCGGAGAATGATCCGGAATACGTGGAAAAGAAAAGTTTTTACGATGCCGCCATTATCAGCGCCGAGGCGGTGATCGCATGGATTCGGCGGTACGCCGATCTGGCTGGGTCGAAAGCGGCCATAGTGACGGATGAAAAACAGAAAAAAGCTTTTGAAACCGTTGCCGAAGTTTGCTCAAACATAGCTGAAAATCCTCCAAAGACGTTCCACGAGGCTTTGCAGGCTTTCTGGTTCTACCACATTATAACTACCCAGATAACGTGGGTTTCGGTGGGATTGGGGCAGCGTTTTGACCAGTTGTTCTATCCCTACTACAAGAAAGATAAAGAGGAAGGAAGAATAGACTATGATCGAGCGGTCGAGTTGTTCGAGTTCCTTTGGATCAAGCTGGACGACCTGGGCCAGATCAATCCTACCGCTAGCTGTTACCTTCAAGTAGGCGGCACGAAGTTTCAGAACGTCACGATCGGCGGCGTGGACGAGGACGGAAACGACGCCACGAATGAACTGTCTTTTGCCGTACTCGACGCCACCATAAACAGCAGGATACTTCAACCCAACATATGCTTGAGATACCACGATAAAATTGACCCCAAGCTTGTAGACAAGGCTATTGATTGCATCGCCACCGGAATCGGCATACCCTCCATCTTTAATGATCAAGCCGCCATTAAATACCTGATAAGTCTGGGCATTAAAATGGCCGGTAAACTGGAGCTCGATGAAGTTACTTTAGAATCGATGGGCTTAAAGAGGTCGTCCTTTATGCGGACAGTCGGCAAATACATCAGAATGTTAAAGCGATTTACCGATAAAGTCTTACCAGAATCAGTTACTGAAAAGATCGAAAACACTCTTAATGAACTGCCCTATTTCGTATTGGCCGGCGGGGGAAAAACAGGTAACACTGTTCGGAAAAAGTTAAAGGGAGTCGGGATTGACCTCGATCGGGCTTTGGCGATGCCAAGGAGTTGGGCGAGCGTCTCCTGCGTTGCGCCCGGACTTCCGAACGGGATGGTTGTACAGGGCGCTCTTACGACGCTTATAACTGCAGGAGTGTTGAATTTTATTAAATGTTTCGAATATGTTATGAACCAAGGTATAGAACCTGCAACGGGAGAACAGTTGGGGCTTCGAACCCCTTCACCGGAAACTTTTAAGACATACGACGAGTTTCTCGAAGCTTTTCTGGATCAATTAAAATGTCAGGTACAAAAAACAGGTGCAATCTTTGAGATCGCCGACAAGCTGTATGCTGAAAGGACGCCCCGGCCTTTTGCTTCGCTTCTAATGAATACACCTGTCATGCGCGGCAAGGATGCAACGTGGAAGGGCGACAGTGCAGACAGCAATATATTCACCATGGGACCTGTTAACGCCGCCGATTCATTAACCGTGATCAAAAAACTGGTGTTCGATGACAAGTCGGTCACGATGGACGAGTTAATGAAGGCCTGCGCAGCCAATTGGGAAGGATATGAAGACCTCCGGAAGCGCTGCCTCACGGTCCCGAAGTTCGGCAATGATGACGATTATGCGGATCATGTTCTGGATGATATGTATCGCAAGGCCCAAAAGGCAGTGACGAACATACATAGCCATTTCGGGACTTCTTTCAGGTTGGAAGCTACCCTGGCGGCGGGATATTTCGTAGGGGGGATTAGTACCGGCGCGACCCCCGATGGTCGTAAAAGAGGCGATACGCTGGCCGACGGCCAGCTCTCGCCCATGCATGGAATGGACCTGAACGGCCCGACCGCCGTCCTCAAATCGTGCTCCAAGGTCGACCCCTCCAAAAGCTGGAATCAACTTTGTAACCAGAAGATTCAGCCGCAGTTTCTCAGAGGCAAGAACAAGAAATTATTCGCCGATTATCTCAAAACCTGGTCAAAATTCAACAACTGGCATATCCAGTTTAATTGCCAGGATGCCGAGGAACTCAAGGATGCTCAATTACATCCCGAAAAACATAAAAACCTTATAGTGCGCGTCGCGGGTTATAGCGCGCATTTCGTCGATCTGACTTCCGGACTTCAGCGTGACATCATAAGGCGGACGGAACAGGATTTGAGCTGCTTCAGAAACTGTTGATGAATATCACGAAGAAATGATGTCAAAGCTTTAGAGGTAGAAAAACGCTCGAATTGCTAAAAAGCTGGAGTAATAAATATATTAACCTCAATTCAGACGTTGAGGGCCAACTGTTTAACATCCAGAAATTCAGCATCCATGACGGGCCGGGGATAAGGACCACCGTTTTTTTCAAAGGATGTCCGTTACGGTGCAAATGGCGCTCGAATCCCGAATCCATTAATCCATTTCCTGAAATAATTACTAAATTCGATCTATGTAGGCATTGCAACCAATGTGTGGACATTTGTGACAGGGATGCTATTTCAGTAAATGAAACAGGACAAACTTCGGAAAGAAAAATTGATCGCCAAAAGTGTGACAGATGCATGAAATGCGTCGATAACTGTCCGACCGGCGCTCTCAGTCTGGTGGGAAAAGCGTACACCGCCCGGGAAGTCATGGAGGTTATCGAGCAGGACGTGCCTTTTTACGAAACCAGTGGGGGAGGGGTGACATTGTCAGGCGGCGAACCATTGCTCCAACCTGA
>CAZDAF010000415.1:0-3201 GCA_964503115.1 uncultured bacterium | reverse complement strand
TGCCCATGCCGCGCGGTCTGTTGCTGTTGGGAGTGCAGGGATGTGGGAAAAGTATATCGGCCAAATCCGTCGCCGAGCTATGGAAGCTGCCTTTGTTGAGGCTCGATCTGTCCCGTATTGATCCCGTTAGTGGAGAAACGATGCTTATGCAGGCGTTGCGCACGAGCGAAGCGGTGGCGCCGGCGGTGCTGTGGGTGGACGAAATCGAAAAAGGATTCGGCAAATCCGACCGCTTGATGGAAGGAGTCAGCCTTAGGGCGTTGAGTGCCTTTGTTACGTGGATGCAGGAGAAGACCAGCCCCGTTTACGTGGTGGCCACCGCCAACTCGATCAGACGGATGCCGCCCGAGCTTCTGCGGAAAGGCAGGTTCGATGAAATATTTTTCGTTGACTTGCCGACACAGAAGGAGCGCGAGGACGTTTTTCGGATTCACCTGTTCAAAAGAGGTCGCGACAGCGAGGGTTTTGATCGGAAACTGCTGGCGGGGGAGAGTGACGGTTTCAGCGGCGCAGAAGTAGAGGCCGCCGTGGTGGCGGGTATGTTCGACGCTTTCGCTCAGAATCGGGACGTGAATACCGAAGATATTCTCTATGCTATTCGCACCACGATACCGCTTTCCACCACTATGGAGGAACAGATACAGGAATTGCGTGACTGGGCTCGAGGGCGCGCGCGGCCCGCCGGCCTCGATACGCGCCTCGCGGACCTGCTTACGGCGCCGCGCACTGAAGAATAAAAAGAAATCTCGGCTTTCCTACCTCGAACCGGCGTGTTAGAATGCAAGCGTGGGTAACAATCCGATAGACAGTAAACGCATGGTGCACAATTCTCAAAACCGGCAGTTAGCCACGGTGGCGGTTTTTTTGGTTGCCCTGGCGATTTGTCTCGCACTCACCAGGACGCGCGTGAGTTACTCGGGGAACGAAGCGAGCCGGTTGGCGATGGTCGAATCGTTAATCGAGCGGTCCACATTTGCTATAGACGCATCGCCTTTTGTGTGGACTACTGACAAGGTGAGGATCGATGGTCGGTTTTATTGCGACAAGCCGCCTCTTTTGCCGGTATTGAGCGCCGGCGAAGCATGGTTGCTCAAACACATCTTTGGCATAAGTTTTTCAAGTCATCCGCGCGCGTGGGTATATTTGTTGACCGTGTTTTCGGTGGGGCTGTCTGCAGCATGGCTGGCGGCGCTTTTTTTCGCGGACACGGGCCGACTGTGGGGAGTGCAGCGCACAGGGGCGCGGATCGAATGGACGGCGGCGGCATGGGCGGGTACGCTGATTCTAACTTATTGCGGAACATATAACAATCACATGCCCGCAGCGGCATTTTTATATGCCGGTTTCAGTAGGTTCGCGCGTTTGGTCAAGTCAGGGGAAAGGCCGTTTCCGGAAAAGTCGCTCTTTCTCACCGGCCTGTTCGCCGGTTTTTGTTGGGCAATGGATTTTTCAATAGGAACGGTTTTTCTGGCGCTTTTTGGATTGTGTGTATTTGTATCGGAGCGGAAATCCCGCCGCCTGCGCGCTGTATGCTGGTTTGCGTTGGGCGCTTTTTTGCCGATTGCCGCGACTGCGTTGATCAACGTCGCAATGGTCGGCGATCCCCGACCGCTTTATTTTTATAAAGGCGCTTACGATTACTCCGGCAGCCACCTGCTGGGCGGCGGGTTCGGTGGAACGCATACCCCGCACAAGCCGGTAATATATATCTTTCATATCCTGTTCGGATATCGCGGTATTTTTCTGTACTCGCCGGTGTTAATACCGGCGGTGGCGGGTTTAATTTGGTATTTGAGGCGTGGGGGGGAGAGATGGATAAAGCCGGTGGCCGCCTTAGTATTGGTGGGAAACATATCGAGCCTGGCATTCTATGGTCTTCTGACTCAGGGTTTGGGCGGCTGGGCGTATGGTTTTCGCTACCTGGTGCCGACAATGCCATTGCTCGTGTTTTTCCTCGGGCCGCGTTGGATCGAGGCAAGCGGCATTCGCAAGCGCCTTTTCTCAGTGGTGCTGGTGATTTCGGTGTCGCTCGCCGCATTTGGAAACTTCAACCCATGGAGCCCCTGTTACGAAGGCGAGCGGGTGAGGCAAAATGCACTGGCGTCTGAGGTGAAGACGCCGCTGGCGGCCAATTTGGTTTTGTTGCGGGCTTTTATTGATCCGGAAAGCGCTCCCGGTTCATTTTTCGCGAAGTGGCTGGTGGATCGCGACGAAGCCCAAGCAGCTGCGTACATGGGAATATCGTTCCTCAGCCGTGGCGACGTTCACCGCGCGAAGTTGATGTTCGATTATTCATTGAGGCTGAAGCCCGATCCGAGGATAAAAGCATACATAAAAGCGTTACAGCCAATGTCAAGGGCCTATTAGGTTTACAAAAAGAGGCGGAAACGGAAGGTTGATTCATTTCGAGAGACACATGGGGGTAAATGGAGTCGGATGAACGCTATCGTCAGACCGTACGAGCATCGGGATCGTGAGGCGGTCCGGTACGTCTGTTGCGAGACCGGGCTTATGGGCGAGCCGATGGAGGTTTTCATTGAGGGCCGCGAGGTTTTCGCCGACATGTGGAGCCGGTATTACACCGATTACGAGCCGGAACACTGCTGGGTGGCACAGGTCGAAGGCCGCGTGGTAGGATATTTGCTCGGCGCGCTGGATACCAACCGGCAGGAGCATATAACGCGCGATAAAATACTTCCGGAACTTGCAAGAAAAGCTTTCACCACGCGGTGCGTTTGGAGCTTAAAAACCGTGCGATGCGTCAGGAGAGGTGTGCGAAGCATAATGCGGGGCGAGTTTCGCGTTCCGCGCCTGGGGCGCGATTATCCCGCTCACCTGCACACCAACCTGCTCGACGGCTACAGGGGCATGGGTCTGGGAACGCAACTGATGAAAAATTGGCTCGAACACCTTGCTTCGCACGGCGTCAGCGGCGTGCATCTGGTAACAACGACATACAACAAACAAGCGGTGCCGTTTTACAGACACATGGGGTTCGAGGACATTTTCGAAAACCCCTTAACCTTTTATGAAGATATTATCGCCGAGCCGGTCGCACTGTTGGGGATGGGGCTTAAATTGTATGTGTCGGAAGGTGAGCCATTGAAGAAGGCACAATAAGGGTACATCTGAAACAGGCTCTCCTGACCCTGATTCCCGGTTAATGTAAGTGAAAAAGCACCAACTGGGTGTAATACTTAT
>CAZDAF010000414.1:0-3239 GCA_964503115.1 uncultured bacterium | reverse complement strand
CCCACCGGCGACATAGGGTACCATCACCTTCATACGGAGCCGGAACCGCCAAAGAACTTGAAGCCTGATATTCCGGCCCTTCTCGAAGCCATTATTTTGAAGTGTATGAAAAAAAAGAAAGAGGAAAGATACCAATCCGCCGCAGAAATAATCGAAGACCTGAAAAAACTCGGATAAAGTACTAATAATGAAGTATGAAGCGTGAAGAATGAAAAAAACTTCACGCTAAGGATAGAGGTACATTATGAAAATAGTTCGAATTGAAGACAAATGTAACAACTGCATGCGCTGCGTGCGGGATTGCGTTTCGGCAGTGTGGCGGGACGTGGACGGAGTACCGACCCCCGTAGCGCCGGAGCTATGTAACATGTGCAGTCATTGCGTGGCGGTTTGCCCCCAAAGCGCCATTGAGCACGACAAACTGGACGCTAAACAACTACACCGTATAAAGAAAAAACTGCTTGATCCCGAAGTATACCGGGAAATAGTAATGAGCCGCCGTAGCGTAAGGCAATATAAAGATAAGCCCGTCCCGAAGGAGCTTATCGAGGAAATCATAGACCTCGCGCGTTATTCGCCGACCGCCAGCAACCTCCAGAACGTGGAATACACTGTGGTGACGGATCGGGAGTTAATGCAAAAAATGTCGAAGCGGATTTTAGATTTCGGCATAAAAATAGACAAATTGATCAAGACGCGCCGTGGCAAAATGCTTCTAAAGGCATTTGAACGAACAGATTTCGGCTCTTCCATGGGACGATACACGAACATGATGGATTACTATCTGAAGCAGTCCGATGCCGGCAGGGATTACATCCTTCACAAGGCCCCCGTCCTGATGCTCCTGCATGCTCCCACCCGATCGAACTTCTCGAGCGATAACTGCAACATCGCCGCCACGAACATCACTAACTATGCCCAAGCCCTGGGCCTCGGTTCCTGTTTCATAGGCTTTATCTCAATGACACTTCGCTTCGACAAAACTATGAGGCGGTGGCTCGATATACCGAAAAAGCGCAGGGTGTTCGCAAGCCTGGTGATGGGATACCCGGCGTACAAGTACACTTTCACCGTATCGAGAAAGCCGCCGAGCATAAGCTGGATATGAGGGAATGCCGTTTTGGACGATAGGTCAAAAAACTTCGCACCAATTACCCGGCTTTACCCACTACCACCACTGACGGTCTGACAAGCACGTCGCCGAGCACGTAGCCTTTTTTGAGTTCTTCGAGTATGATGCCGTCCTTTTCGGGGTCTTCGACATCCTGGACGGCGATCGCTTCGTGGAACTGCGGGTCGTGAGGTTTCCCTGTCGCCTCGATGGGCTCGATGCCGATTTCCGCCAGGCTCCGATTGATACGTTGTGTAATGAGTTCCAGCCCCTCGCGGATAGCTTTAACGTCATCACCGCCACTCGCCGCTTCAACGGCTGCGCCGAGGTCATCCAGTATCGACAGGAATGTTCGGGCGAGTTCCGCAATACGGAAATTAACCTCACGGGCTTTCTCCCGCTCGATGCGGGATATGGCGGCGTTCATGTTTTCCTTGGCCGCCTTATACTGCGCGATATATTCCCTCAGCGTTTCGTCTTTCTGCTGCAACTCTTCCTCGAGCGCCTGGACGTAAGCCGGCTTACCGATACGCTTTTCGGCCGCCTCAACCTCTTTTTCATCCACGCCTTCAACCCAATGGCGCCTGTCCGTAACGCGGAAACCGGGGCTCATCTCGCCTTTTTCGGCCATTTCCTCCGGGTCTTCCTCGATAGGAGTAACTTTATCCGCCCACTCGTCGGGTGGGTCGCGATCTCTTTCAGCGCTCATCTTATGTTATCTCCTGACCCTACTTTTCCTTTTTTTCTTTGTTTTTTTCTCATGTTTGTTTTTACTATCATCTGTCATGCGTTCAGCGTCAAGTGATTCGCCCTGATCCGATACCGAGCCTTCTTTTTCAAATTCCCTCAACAACTCTCGCTGTCTTGGCGCCAGTTCCGTCGGTACCTTTAAAATGACCTGCACAACCTGGTCGCCCCGACCGGCTCCACGCAGATATGGAATACCTGCACTTTGAATCTGGAAAAATTCCCCCGGTTGAGTCCCTGGAGGAATAGTAAGGTTGTGCGTGCCGTTCAGCGTGGGGATTTCTATTTCGGCGCCCAGCGCGGCTTGGGTGAAAGAAATCGGTATGCGGCAATATACGTTGAACCCATCGCGCTCGAAAAGCGCATGCGGCTCGACGTGAATGACCACGAAGAGGTTCCCCGGCGGACCTCCACGATCCCCCGGCTCACCCTCCCCTGCTACGCGTAAATGATCCCCACTATCAACGCCTGCGGGTATGGTTACGGTAAGGCTCTTCGTCTCGGTAATTCTACCGGTACCCTCACAGTCCGGGCACGGCGAGTTTATGACGGTTCCCGAACCTCCGCATACCCGGCATGTGGTTTGTATGGTAAAAAATCCCCGACTGGCGCCGGTCATACCCGTACCGTCGCATCGATCACATTTTTCCGGCGATGTTCCCGGCGCGGCGCCGGTACCGTCGCAATTATCACACCGCTCTCTGCGGGAGAACTCGATCTCCTTTTTAACCCCAAACGCCGCTTCTTCAAATGTTATTTTTAAATCATATCTCAGATCCGCGCCCTGCATGGGCCCGGAGCGTGACCCGCGGCGTGATCCAAACCCGAAGAAATCCTCGAAAACGTCCGAAAAACTCGAAAAAATATCCGAAATGTTTGAAAATCCGCCGAAACCGACCCCTTTTAGCCCCTCATGACCATACCGGTCATATATCCGACGCTTTTCCGGGTCGGAAAGCACTTCGTAAGCTTCACTGGCCTCTTTAAACTTCTCCTCGGCTTCCGGGTCGTCGGGGTTTCGGTCAGGATGATAATCGAGAGCAAGCTTACGGTACGCTTTTTTTATCTCACCGTTGCCGACGTTAGACTCAACGCCCAGAATTTCGTAATAGTCGCGTTTTACCAATTTTTCACCTTCGTGCGGATTTTATTGAAATTTAAGAAACTATTGAAAAGATAATTACGAAAAGTGTGAAATTCAAGGTATGCCACCCGTTTATCACCGAAAATCGCCGTGTTATTTAGGTTTTTCAACTCAACCCAAGATTTTAGCTCGTTGAAAAGCTCCTCGAGTGAAGCTAAAATCGTTCATCGGATAAAGGATATTTTTATGAATCGTAAAGCCTTCTCATTCGCGGTGCTCTTTGCGGCATTTTTCATC
>CAZDAF010000413.1:0-3247 GCA_964503115.1 uncultured bacterium | reverse complement strand
GAAATGGAGTTGAGACTAACATAAAAACTGGTACACTTATTGGGGGCAGGTCAGCCCCGGAGGCTATAACCGTACCGGCGGCGACGATGCCGTTTGCGCCGAGGATGCCCAGCGAACAATCGGCGATATGCATACTGCCGCCCTTCCCCCTGTTGTACCCGGTTACTTTCCCGAAAATCTCCGCCATCATCCTGTCGACGGCGGCGCCCTTGGCGATGCAGTGACCGTGTCCCCGATGAGTCGAGGTGATCATGTCGTCCGGACGCAATGCCGCGCATGCGCCTGACGCGACCGCTTCTTCGCCGATGTACAAATGCACGAAACCGGCAATAGCGCCCTCGGCGAACTGCTCCGCCACCGTCTCCTCGAAACGGCGTATGCGAAGCATCGTCCGATATAAATCAAGCCGATTGAGTGAGGACTCCGGTTGTGTCATTGTTTGCGCCTTTCTTATTCCGCAAGCTCGGCATGTCCGGTTTCGCGGAGAGCCTCGCGGTAGAGGTTGTAGTAACCTTTGATTTTCGGCAGCAGCTTGAGTATTTTCACCGGGTTACCTTTCACAAGAACCACCGATCTGGTCGCCAGGGCCTTCGGCAAACTCAACCGCCCCATCCAGAAATCGTGGAAGGCTTTTGACTTCATAGTGAAAATCACGTCGGGCTCGCGTTCCGGCTCGCCCATGTAATAAGTGAAAAATTGGTCATCGGCATCCGGTTTTTTCGAGAAATCAATGGCGAAGATACCCTCCGGCTCCTTGAGTTTCCATTTCAGGCACAGGCCGGTTTTGGCCGGCGCCGGAGCGGCGTCGGCGTCCCGGATAACCTTTTCGGCAAAGGCGACGATTACCGTCTTGAGTTCTTCGCTTGTCTGGAAAGCTTGCATTTCACCTCCTACAATTCCTGTCCCAGCCAGTCCCGGTAAAAAGTCTCAAGATCCGGCTGGAAGTCGTGGATAATGGGGTAACCCGGCGGCGCCATCTCGACTTCGAGCAAAGCAAAGCACCCGGGACAATAAAACTCGCGCAGCACCATCCAATCGGGGTCGCTGTGCATTAACGGCGGATAGATTTCCTGTAAAGTTTCTTCCGTGTCGCGGACGAATATACGAGCTTCAAGCTTCCAGTTTTCTCGATAGTCGCCGAACTCGAAGCCGCAGTCGCATTTTGTGATGCGCTTACCGTCCGGTCTTTCGACCACGAACAAGTGCGGCTGGAGCGGCAACAGAATGCGATCGTCCCACGGAACGCGCTCACTGCAATATTCCAGGAACTTCCGGAATCTGTCTTTATCCTTGAAGTGGCTCTGAACGGATTGCAATTCCTTCTGCGGAAGCTTTCCCTCCCACAGTAATTCCAGCGTTTTCTTATCGTACGAGGCCATTATCAGTCTCCCGATGCGAACATAAAGTCCGGTGGAAGGTTCCAGAACTCTCGGTAGCGCTTCGCCCACTGCGGGCTGAGTGTCATGCATGAGTTATAGCAATCCCTGACCGGTTTTATAAATTTGCTCCGTTGCACTCGGCTACGCTCGGTCTCGATATATTCACGCACGGGCACGCTGCGCTCGGCACGTTTCTTGCGGATAGCCTCCCGGGTCTTTTTTGTGCCTTCTTCGTCCGCCGAATAAGTTCCATCGCCGTCGCGCCGTAGCTCTACGCCATAGATTTTGGGCGCGTAATGAGGCAACATGAAGCCATGGTTGACGTCCTCGGCCACTCGGTCGGGATCGCGTTCGAGAGGGTCGCCCAATCCTCCACCGCCCTGCAACCACGACAGGTAAAGATCTCCCTGCCTGAACGGGTGAGGATAGGTCAATGTACGCTTATCGAAATCGTGCTTGCCGTCGACCAGCGGTGACATTTCGGATTTTTCCGGGTCGTGTTCGCAGACCGGGTACGGCTTGCCGGCTCGAGCGCGTTCGATAACGTCGGTTTCGTGCACATTGTGTCTGTACCCGGTGGCTGCAGGGTACCCGCCGAACAATCCCGGAGAAGAAAAGACGCGACCGGGAGCGGCGTTTTGCATCACCAGATCGTCGGTTTTCCACACCATACGGAGACTTTCGAAACCCGATCCGCCCCGGTATTTTCCCGGCCCGGCGGTGTTGGGCTTGACGCGCCGACCCAGGTAAATCAACGGCTCGAGGATTTCCCATATTTCGACGTCGGCCATGTCGCCTTCCGGGTTCCACATCGCAGCGGCGTAATCCAGACCGTCCTTTACCGCGCAAGCGCCTCCGCCCACGGTGCTTATCTCGAAATTCAAGATGCTGCACGGCTTGCCCATGTGGTCGGTGCCACCGCCCTGCATGGCGTTCATCGTCATCCCGTAGCTTGCCATGACTTCCTCGTGGTAACCCCGTGCCCAAAACGCTCGCCCCAGCGCCCGGAACAGGCCCGTGAAGGAGGGGATGAGAAAACCCCACGCGGCCCCGGTGCTTACGGACGGGTTTTGGGGGTTTGTCCACGTTCCGGGCGGGAAGAAGCTTTTGGTGGCCAAATACGCCCCGTCGTTCACTTTGTCGTTGGGCACCACGGTCTGACTGAGCAGCACCCACAATGCGCCCTGCATGGCGCTTGGAGTGCAGTTGAAACTATGATAACCCCACGGGCTCGCTCCGTCCATGGAAAGCTCGAATTCGCCTCCACCTCCGATATTCACCGCCAATGGCGCGTGCATGATACTGTCCACCTGCGCGTGAGGCGGGAGGCCGGGTTCATCCTTGAAGGTAATGGCATTGAACGTATCGGCATCGTATCGCCCGGGGATGGTAAGCTCCTTTATGCGGTTGATAAAAGTTATACGACCCTCCTCGATCACCTCCCGCATGAATTGCTTGAATGCATCAACGCCCTCCTCCGCAATGACGCGCTCGACAGCGTCCCGAACCATGTGACATCCGGCGATCCGGGTACGCTCGTCAAGCTTCCAATACATGGGCGTACGCACGCTCATCTCGCAGCGCAACTCATGATCGCGATATAACGTGTCCTCCTCTCCGATTTTAAGAGCCGTAAGCGCGAGCCCGTCTTCGTATCGGGAAGTGGGGCCTACGGGAACACTGCCCGGCGTGGCGGCGCCGATGTCTATTACGTGAGTAACGCCGCCGGCCCATCCCAACAGTTCCTCTTTCCAGAAGATCGGCACGAACGTCTGAACGTCGGCATTGTGAACATCACCTATAACGGGATCGTTATTGCAGAAAATGTCGCCGGGAGCGATACCCGGGTTGAATTCATAGTCGTTTCG
>CAZDAF010000412.1:0-3250 GCA_964503115.1 uncultured bacterium | reverse complement strand
CAACCCGCTAGCATACGACGAAATCGTGAAGTACACACACGACATCGCCTGCAAGGTAAATACCGCTATGATAGAAGAAAGGCTGTGGCACTATTCACAGAAGGCAAGTGAAAAACGGAAACAATGGGCTGGAATATGTTATTGAAAGATTGATTCAGGATATTTATGGGTATTCTTCCTTCGTGCTGAATTTTGATTTGGGTGGCTTCGCAGTGAGATATGACGAGTATTTTACTGCGAGCCACCCATTTATTCGAGGGTTATTTGTTGATAATCCGGGTTACGTTACGCTGCAATTTCTTCCGGGGACTCCATTTGTTTTACATCAGGGAGACCGCCCATAGCTTCTATGACCAGTTCCGAGACATCCTCGGCACGGACTTTTTCGTCCTGGTCAAGGATTTTTATGGCGTCATCGAGCATCTGAAGACAGTATATGCAACTGGTGGCGATAATGCCGGCGCCGGTTTCCAGGGCTTCTTTTGCTCTTGTGACGTTGATTCTTTCTCCATTTTGTATATCCATCCAGAAATGACCGCCTCCACCTCCGCAGCATCGGCTTTTTTCCCGGTTATTTTCCATTTCAACCAGCTTTAATCCCTTGATGGACTTGATAATTTCTCTGGGTTCATCATAGATGCCGTTATAGCGTCCCAGGTAGCAGGGATCGTGATAAGTGACTTTTTGTTCGACCGGGTATTCGAGTTTGATTTTTCCTTCCTTAATCAGTTGGTAGATTGCCTCGGTGTGGTGAAGGACATTAAAGTCCGCGCCAAATTGGGGATACTCATTCTTAAAGGCGTTGTAACAATGAGGACAATGGCAGATTAGAGATTTAAACTTCCGGCTCCGGATCAACTCAATCTGTTTTTTAACCGTGGCCTGGAAGAGATTTTCGTCCCCGAAGAGTCGGGCCGGATCTCCGCAGCAATGCTCGTCATCCCCTAAAATCGCGACATCGATTCCGGCAGCTTGAAGAATTCTCAAGACATTGTAAGCGACCTTTTGCTTGATCGGGTCGTAAGTAGTGCAACATCCGATCCAAAAGAGCATTTCGCATTCATCACCGACTCCGACAACGGGTATCTCGGCCTCTTTTATCCATTCGGAACGTTCATCTTGAGGGCCAAACGGGTTGCCGCTTTTCTCCATCTGTTTGAGGGCGATAGCCCCGTCTTGGGGTAGTTGACCGCGCATCATAACTTCCGCTCGGCGCAGTTCAATTATTTGAGGAACATGTTCGATGTGCGCCGGGCATACTTCCATACAGGCCCGACAAGTCCTGCACTCCCATAGCGTCTCCGTATCAAAGGCGTTACCGGCAATGTTCGGGGGTTCTTCTTCGCCGGTTCCATTCTGATTTTTCATGGCAAATTCCTTGAGATCGGTGATTACCGCTTTGGGGGAAAGAGGGTGGTTGTTTTGATAAGCCGGGCAAACTTCCTGGCATCTGCCGCACCTTATACAGGCGTCATAGTCGAGACGTTGTTTCCAGGTAAGATCGCCTACCGTACTTACGCCGACGTTGAAGTTTTCCATTGCTTCTTCGTCTTCAAGCAATGCTTCGATATCCACTCGGTCAAGCGTGCCTTTCGGTTCCAGAGAGGAAAAAAATACATTTAGAGGTAAGGTAAACATGTGGAAAAACTTGGTGTAGGGAATGGAAGCAATGAAAGCGAAGGTTATTGCAAAATGGAACCACCACAACGACTGAAAGACTCGCTTGGCGGCGATTTCACTCATACCTCCGACTCCGAGTGATACCATATAGCCGATCGGAGACCACATCGCCCATTTATCATGGGTGTAATGGATTCTCATTCCTTCCAAAAGGAACCCGGTAATTACCGCAAGTCCAAGCAGGATCAGGACAAATGCGTCATCCCATCGATTGTCCAGGCGGTCGGATTTAATCACGTACCTGCGGACTCCGGCAATTACCAAACCGGCGAAAAGCGCAATTCCAGCCAGGTCCGCCATTAAAGTTACGACCAGGTATAAACCGCCGTTATAGATTGGGAGATGAAAATCGACGTCCACGAAAACTATTGCAGTCGTGAGCACCAATAGCGCAAAGGACCAGAAGATCAAAACGTGCATAATACCTGAACCGCGGTCTTTGAGCACTTTGGTTTGAAAGGGAATTTCCCACAGCACCAATTTTACCCGCTTGCGCCAATCGCCGAATCGCTTTTCATCCGGTCGGCCCTGCCACCAGAAGCGAACTTTTTTGTAAACGCCGTAGGCGAATATCGCGAGCGAAATAACCATAAGCGGATAAATAAAGTACTTGTATGGGGAAGATATATGCCAGTACATTTCTCGATGCGGCACATTAATCGGGATATTCATTTTGATACATCCTTTCTGCCACCCACCCACCCGTTAAGTTAAGAAACTTACTTGAGTTAAACTTCTCAGAAAAGTATTCAGGCCGCTTTTTTTCCATGTTTAGCCTGTTTCCTTTCTGCTACCGCTTTCTTGCTTTTTTCAACCAGAGTTTCGCGACCACGATGACGAATATGCTGGCTGACGCAGTCCCACAAATACGAAGTAGCAACAAGCTGGACTTTCCGGGCGTCAAGTTTCTCCAGTAAAGGTTTTATTTCTTTTATCTTCCGGGTCATGCACCAGGCGCGCTCGACCAGCAAAACGTCAAAATCGCCCGCGTATTCGAGAATGTCTTTCACTCCAGGACGATTCATGAAGTCTTTGGTGTACTCTTCATCTTCAAAGATGCAAATTATTTCCAGATTTTCCTTTTGAGCATACTTGAGAATTCTTGCCTTTTGATCCTCCTTTCCGATCACTTCGTCTGTTCGAAGAATTGGGATGTCACACACATAACCGATGGCTTTTTTTAGTTTTTTCATCTTCAGACCTCCTTTTCTGTTTTCTTGATTTTCCTTATTACCGGCTTTGTTTTTACGTTGATTTGCGATTTTACTTGCCTCATTGACGGCTCTATTCTGCTTTTTCATCTTTTTGGCTCCTTTCTAAATTCCACTTATGTGTTAATCAACTACTGTGCCAAATAAGATACTCTACACTTAAACTCACTATAAGTATTTGAATATAAAAGATAATATTCCCTATTTTTAATTTTGAGACCTGTTTCAATTCGTTTAAACTGCTGATTTTACGCCAGAAGTGTATATAACGATGATACGCCTTAATCCTTTGCCCTTATTGAGACATTTTGCTAACTAGCTTATTTATAACGGTTATCGCTTAAAATGCCCAAGAATCA